>JAGRED010000142.1 GCA_020446725.1 Parvularculaceae bacterium
CCTCGCGCAGCTCCTTCGCCGCGGAGAGATACATGTTCCGCCACAAGGAGCTTTCCGCCTGGTAGGCGAGCTGTTCATGCGCGCCGGCGAGCAGCGTGCGCGCGTCCTCATTTTCAGGATCGGCGAAGACGACGATATCGAGAAGCTCCGCCGCCCAGCGATAGTCGCCGGCGTCTATCGCCTTCTTCGCGCGCTTCAACACCTTTTTCGCGCCGCCCATGGCCTCGACATAGCGCGGCGCCGTCACCGATTCCGGATGCTGGTTCAAATGCGCGGGATTGCCGTCGTACCATCCCATATAGCGCTGGTAAACGGCGCGCGAATTGTGACGCATCGTTCCGTAATAGCCGCGATTGTACCAGCGCCCGTTGAGCGAATCGGGAAGCGCGATCGCGTCGGCGATTTCCTCATCCGTCAGCCCTTCATTCATGAGGCGTATGGTCTGGTCGTGCAGATATTTATACGCGTCGCGATGGCTTGCGATGAAATCATTGACGCGGTCGACGCCGAAGCGCGGCCAGGCGTGCGAGGTGAACATGATCGCCGATCCGTCGCCGTAAAGACGCATCGCCTCGGTCATGTAGTCCGCCCATCTTTTCGCATCGCGAACGAGCGCGCCCCGCGGCGTCAGCACATTGTGCATCGTCGCGTTGGCGTTCTCGGCGAGGCAGAGCGCGGAGAAATCCGGCAGGAAGAAATTCATTTCCGCCGGCGCTTCCGTTTCCGGCGTCAGCTGGAATTCAATCCGCACGCCGTCGATCACCCGCTTTTCGCCGGTCTTCCTGATCGTGTCGGTCGGCGCGATCAGCGAGCGCGTTCCCGGCGAAACCGCAAGGCCGATGCCGGACCCGATTGATCCCCCTTCTCCGGGCGCGAGTTTGGCGCCGAACTGAAAGCCGGCGCGGCGCCCCATGGCGGGGCCGGCGATGATGTTCTCGCTGATCGAATGTTCAAGAAAGCCTTCGGGCGCGATGATGCGCGTCTTCCCGGCGGCGACGTCTTCCGCGCTGACGACGCCTTTGACGCCGGCGAAATGATCGGCGTGGCTGTGCGTGTAGATGACGGCGACGACCGGCTTGTCGCCGAGATGCTCTTTCGCAAGGGCGAGCGCGGCGCGCGCGGTTTCAACGCTGGTCAGCGGATCGACGATGATGAACCCCGTGCGGCCGAGAATGATCGACATGTTGGCGAGGTCGAACCCGCGCACCTGATAAATGCGTTCATGCACCTTGAAGAGGCCGTGCCGCGCGAGCAGCGTCGTATGCCGCCAGAGGCTCGGATTGACGGTTTCCGGCGCATCGCCCTTCATGAAATCATAGGCCGCAAGATCCCAGACGACATTTCCTTTCTCGTCCTTGATCTGCGTCTCGTCCGATGAGGCGATGAAGCCGCGGCTTGCGAAATCGAGATCCTCATCATCCGCCGGCAAGGCGTCTTTCGCTTCGGCCTGCGCGACGCGCGTCGCCGCCGACGCGACCGGTCCGACATTCTCTTCCGCTGCGACGGCGTTCGTCGCCGCCAGGGCCAGAGCCGACAGGCTCGCCATCATCCGGATCATCGCCATCCTCCCTCGTTCGTCTGGCCGCGCATCCTGCCGCATCATCGCGGCGATCTCATCCCGCAAGCGCAGCGACAGTCCGGATTTCTCGGCGCGCGCTTTCCGTGTTTCTTCCGCGGTTTCCGCGGGGTCCAGCGCGAAAAGGCGCCCATTCGCGGCCCTGGAAGGGGCGCCGTTTCGACCGCGCATCAGCGACCGCGCCGAATGAACGCGCTTTTGGCGCGCGCCGGCGCAACCATCGTCGTTCATGCGCATATCGACCTAACCTTCCTCCGTCGCGCCGCAATTAACGGCGACAGCCATGCTCAGGAACCATCATAGGGCCGTTTGCAAGGTGTCGGATAAGTGGTGGGATAAGTGGTGGGATAACTTTTTTTCGCCGCCCGAATCAACCGCTTACGGGTTGATGATGACATCGGCGCGGCCGCGCGCCTGCGGCGCCTGAAACTCATCATGATCGCCGCGGCCGATCACCATGATCTTCTGCCAGATCTTGCGCGACAGGCCCGTCGTCAATTCCTCGACATCGCTCGCCGCCGCGACGACTTCGCCGTCCTTGCAGCTTTGCGCAAGAAGCGCGGCGAGTTTTCCGGTCAGCGCCGCAAGCTCGCTGCAATAATCGAGATAGCGCTCCAGCATGGCATTGGAGAGCGGCGTCTTCGGCGAGTGCGCGGTCGCCGGCAGCATCAGCGATTTCTTGTAAGGGTCTTTCGTCAGTTGATGCATGTCGACGACATGCGCGATCGACCGCAGCCGGTGGAGATATTCAAGCGCGCGGGCGCGCTTGTAGCGTTCTTCAAGACGGCCGAGCGTCAACACGCCGATGCCGACAAGCACGGCGATGTTCATCGCCGGCTCAAGCACCTGAACGAAACTCGTCGCCTTCCAGTCGAAGCCGTCATAGTGAAGGCCGGTCGCGACCCATCCGGCCGCCGCCGCGCCGAACGCCCAGACGGCGTAAACGCCGGCGCGAATGCTGCGTTGCGGTTTCGACAGGCGGTCCGCTTCCGCCGCGCATGTCTTCGCCGTCGCGGCGAGTTCTTCGGCGACTTTCTTCAGCCCGGATTCGGGAAAGCGCTCGCCGACCCGGAAAACAAGGTTTTCAATCGTCGCGATGACGCAATCGGCGCGCAGAAATGAATAGGCCATAGCCCCGCCCCCTCGGATTCGGGTCGCTGGGGCGCACCTTAGGCGAGAGTTCCTAACCCGCGGTTGCCGGCGGAGGCCCGCCTAAATCATCGGCCGTCTTCGCCTTTCGCTCCGCGAGGCGGACGGAAATGACGGAGGCCTCATAGAGCGCGATGATGCAGCCGCCGAGGATGAGCTGGCTGAACGGATCGGGCGGCGTCAGCACCGCCGCGACGATGAAGATCAAGACGATCGCGAATTTCCGGTAATTGACGAGCATTTCAGCCGTGACGACGCCAGCGCGCGCCAGCAGCGTCAGGAACACCGGAAGCTGAAAGGCGAAGCCGAAGGCGAGAATGAGCGTCGTGATCAGCGAAAGATAATCGCTGACGCGCGTCAGCAATTCGTAATTCGCCGGCGCGCCGCCGGCGGCTTCCGCCTCGAACCCGACGGCGAAGCGCA
>JAGRED010000015.1 GCA_020446725.1 Parvularculaceae bacterium
GACCCGCTTTTTCCGGCTTCGGCTGACTGCGCCATAGTCTGCTCCGTGCTGTCCCGCCTTGTTCGCCTTGCATCAGCAGGGCCGGCGGCGCGCCACCTTAAGAGGCGAACGCCGATTTGCAAGAAAGGTAAAGCCGCACCCGAAGGTGCGGCTTTAAACCTAGTCTTCGCTTTCGTTGCGCTCGACGCCTTCGCCGAGCTCAAGCCGCGCAAATCCCGCGAACTCAACCGGCGCGCCGACCGCCTTGGCGGCGTTCTCAATCACTTTCGCAACCCGCGTTTCGCCATCGATCACGAAAATCTGCTCCAGAAGCACCGATTCCTCGTAGAACTTCCGCAGGCGGCCTTCGACCATCTTGCCGATGATCTCTTCCGGCTTGCCCGAGGCGCGCGCCTGTTCGGCGAGCACCGACTTTTCGCGTTCGACGACCGCCGGATCGAGATCGGCGACCGTGCCGGAAAGCGGACGCGCCGCAGCGACATGCATCGCAATCTGTTTGCCGAGCGCGGCGAGCTTGGCCTTGTCGCCTGACGATTTCAGACCGACGAGGACGCCGATCTTGCCGGCGTTCTCAACCGTCTGGTTGTGGATATAGGCTGCGACGACGCCTTCATCGACGCTGACCATGGCGGCGCGGCGGACATTCATGTTCTCGCCGATCGAGCCGACCATTTCCGCGACATGCTCGGCGACCGTTTGCGACCCGCCCGGATAGGACGCGGCCTTAACCGCCTCGACGTCGCCATTCGTCGCCAGCGCGACCTTTGCGATGTCGGCCGCCATCTTCTGGAAAATCTCGTTGCGGGCGACGAAGTCGGTTTCGGAATTCACCTCAACAAGGACGCCTTTGTTGTCAGCCGTCGCCGCGACGACGAGACCTTCCGCCGCCGTACGGCCGGATTTCTTCGCCGCTTTCGCAAGGCCTTTCTTGCGCAGCCAGTCGACCGCCGCTTCCATGTCGCCGGACGTCTCCGTGAGGGCCGCCTTGCAGTCCATCATGCCCGCGCCGGTCGAATCGCGCAGCTCTTTCACCATCGAAGCGCTGATTGCGCTCATCATCATCTCCTTTTGTTGCATCGCGCCGGAACCGGGCGCGCGGCGCGCCTCGTCCGGCCTTGGGGTGCGCAGCGGCCTTGGCCGGCCGCCGCGCCTTGCGATTTCAGCGAACGCCTTAAGCCTGGGCTTCTGCAGCCGCAGGCTCGGCTTCAGCAATATTGGTTTCGACCGGCGCATCCGCAAGGGCGCCGATATCGACGCCGAGCGCGGCGTGGCTGGCGCCGATGCCGTCGATCACCGCGTCAGCGACGAGATTGCAGTAAAGCGCAATCGCGCGGCTCGCATCGTCATTTCCCGGAATGATGAAGTCGATATCGTCCGGCGCGCAGTTCGTATCGACGACGGCGACGACCGGAATACCGAGCTTCTTGGCTTCCTTGACCGCAATCGCTTCTTTCTTGACGTCGATCACGAAAAGGAGATCGGGAAGACCGCCGAGATCGCGAATGCCGCCAAGCGAGGCGTCAAGCTTTTCCTTGTCGCGGCTCAGCTGCATCTGTTCTTTCTTGGTGAGGCCCTTGCCGCCGCCTTCGAGCGTTTCTTCCATTTCCTTCAGCTTGCGGATGGAATTGGAAATCGTCTCCCAGTTCGTCAGCGTGCCGCCGAGCCAGCGCACGTTCATGTAATATTGCGCGCAGCGTCTCGCCGCTTCCGCGACCGGCTGTTGCGCCTGACGCTTGGTGCCGACGATGAGGATGCGGCCGCCGCCGGCGACGACGTCGCGAATCTTGACGAGCGCCTGATGAAGCATCGGCACGGTCTGCGACAGGTCGATAATGTGGATGCCGTTCCGGTCGCCGAAAATGTAGGGTTTCATTTTCGGGTCCCAGCGATGGGTCTGGTGGCCGAAATGAACGCCAGCTTCCAATAGCTGACGCATGCTGAACTCTGGCAGCGCCATTCAAAGTCTCCTTCGGTTTTTCCTCCGCGGGGCTTCGTGCGACCGGGCGAACCCGGCCGACCGAGGATCAACCCCGCGTGTGTGATGGCGCGCCCTATAGGCGGGAAAAGCCGCCAATTCAACCGGTTCGACGCCCGCAGCCGCCTCTCCGATTGCTTAATCATCGGTGCGGCCTCTAAATCAGGGGAACTGGAGGCCGAAATGTCCCTTATCCGCCGTTTGATCCTCGCCCTGTTCGCCATGACGGCGGCCGCGCGCCCGGCCCTCGCCGCGGAGGCGGGGGGCGACAATTTCCGGCTCGTCGTGCTTGGAACGGGAACGCCGAACGCCGATCCGGACCGGTCTGGCCCCGCCCTCGCCGTCATTGTCGACGGCAAACCCTATCTTGTCGACGCCGGGCCGGGCCTCGTCCGCCGCGCCGCGGCGGCCGAACGCGATGGAGAAGCTGCGCTCGATCCGGAAAAACTCGATACGGCGTTCCTCACCCATCTGCATTCCGACCACACGCTCGGCCTCCCCGACCTTATCTATACGCCCTGGGTGCTGGAGCGCGCCGCGCCCCTCCGCCTGTTCGGCCCGCCGGGCGCGCGGAAAATGGCGGCGCATCTTCAGAAAGCCTATGCGGCCGATATCGACCTGCGCCTTCACGGGCTGCAGCCGGCGACGCCCGAAGGATGGAAAGTCGAGGTGACGGAAATCAAATCCGCGGGGCGCGTTCTTGAAGAAGGCGCGCTCAGCGTCGATGCGATCGCCGTGCCGCATGGCAGCTGGAAACACGCCTATGGCTACAAATTCGCCGCGCACGGAAAAACCATCGTCATTTCCGGCGACACGGCGAAGAGCGAGGCGATCCTCGAAGCCGCGCGCGGCGCCGACATTCTCGTTCACGAAGTGATTTCAGCCGAAGGCCTCAAGACGCGCACGCCCGACTGGCAGGCCTATCACCGCTCGTTTCACACAACGACAACGGAGCTGGCGGAAATCGCGCGCGAGGCGAAACCGAAACTGCTCGTTCTCTATCATCAGCTTTATCAGGGCGGACACAAAAACCCAGAAGGCGATGCCGGCCTTATCGCTGAGATCCGCGCCGCGGGTTATGAGGGCGAGATTGTTTCGGCGAAAGATTTGGATGTGTTTGAGCCGTGAGATCGCTGGGCGCGAGCGTCTCAATTTCGCCGATAGCGGGCATTGGCAGGTGCTTTTGGTTTCAGATTCGACTAATTGTTGGCGATCCATTCTCCGCCCACTAACACACCAAGAATGTCGACATAGCATTCCATACTCAGCAATTTGAAATGCTCCAAGTAGGGGTTATCTCCTCCCTCAAATTCCGGCAGCTTTTTTCGCCAAATTGAATTTTTGACACGATAAATGCCGAAAGGAGGATCGCGCTCGCCAATTTCTTGTTCGGCAGACACTTTGGTGCTCAATTCGGCGACAATCGAGACGAATTCTTCTTGGGCGACCGCTGCTGCAACATTGTCGAATTGAAGGCGTAAGGCTCGACCGGCCTCAACAATCGGCTTTGTGTCCTTCAAGGCGTCACGCATTTCTTTCGGCCAACCTTTAAGGTCGTTCCGAAATTGCCTTTCGAGAATCTCGCCAGGCACAATTTCCGCGACTAATTCGGTTCCATCAAGCGTCAATCGAATGTTTCGAATCTTTGTTCCGATGACGCCAAAATCGGTAATTAGCTCACAATGTTCGTCCCCGGTCATGAATGCATTCCTTAATCGCGCAATCGACCTCCGCATATATATATTTAGCGAAGTCGCATTGCTAATGTCCGTTTTGGGCCGAAAGCGGACTACCTCCGACAACTTAATCCGGACAGGGCTATAAGGCCGCGCATTCGCTCAGCACGGCGCAACTTAAGGAACGCGATTTCGAAATCGCCGGGGCGATCGCGGCTCAGGAAACGTCGCGCGACTGGCGCAAGGCGAGTTGATCAGCTTTCGTCGATAATCACGTTCTCAATGCGCGGCCGCGCATTGTCGAGCGCATCAGGCGCGTAGACCGCGTCCGCCTGCCATTTGAAGGCGTTTCTCCCGCCGAGCGAATTTTCCGCAGTTCCCGTTCCGGCGATTCGCCATCGGCAAGGCGTCGCCTCGACGATGCGCCCGGCGGCGAAACCGAATTTCACGCTGTCGCGAAGCTTGAACTTTTTCCCGACCTCGACCTGCGCCCAGGCGGTCGCATCCGATTCCATGCGGTCGCACGACAGGCGTTCGGGCGCGCATGACGCGGCGGCGGCCGCGGCGGCGGCGATAATAACGAACTTCATCGCAATTCCCCCTGTTGATGACGGCTGTTGATGCAAGTAGGGCGCATTGCGCCTTCGGCTTAATGCGCCCTACTTGCTTCAACTAGTTTGTTGAGGCGCCGTCGCTGTTGAATATGTCCGCCGCGACCTTCCA
>JAGRED010000143.1 GCA_020446725.1 Parvularculaceae bacterium
ATATGCGGCGTAAAGCCGTCCTCCCATTGAGCGGCGAACAGCGTTTCAAGTTCCCGCCACGCTCGGTCGCGATCAAACGCGGCGAAGCCGAGCGCCGTGAACGCCGAGTCCCAGTTCCACTGATAAGGATAAAGACCGGCCGTCGGCACCGAATAGCCGCCGCGGTCGTTCTTCTTCAGCACCTCGATCGCCGTTTGATCAAGCGTGGAATTCATCAGCATTCACCATAATGATCCGGATATCGTTGACATTGGTACGCGTCGGCCCTGTTACGACGAGGTCGCCAAGACCGGAAAACAGCGTGTAAGTGTCGTGCTTTTCGAGAAGGCTTCGGGGTTCGAGGCCGACTTCGCCGGCGCGTCGCAGCGACGTGTCGTCAAAATACCCGCCGGCGTTGTCTTCTGTTCCGTCGATCCCATCGCTGTCGCCGGCGAATCCCACGACCGCATCATCGCCGGCGACGCCGAGCATCAGGCCGGCGAGATATTCAAGATTCGGTCCGCCGCGTCCGCCGCTTTCGCCGACGTTTACCGTCAACTCCCCGCCGGAAAGCACGATCGTCGGTATGTTCGACGACCGCAGCGATCTACAAAGGCGCGCGTGGTCAGCGCCGACGACTCGCGCCTCGCCCTTGATGTGTGCGCCAAGATTGATGACGCGCCAACCCTTGCCTTGCGCATCGGCTTCGACAGCTACGAGCGCGTCCTTATTCGTCGCCAGAATCTTGAACGGCCGTGACGCCATGACGGGAACCGGCGCTGCGTTGACTGCTCGTTCGAGCGCGGGAGACGGTCTCCAGCCATGGCTTTTCAACAATTCGAGCATGTAGAGCGCATCGAATGGCGACGAAAGGCTCGGACCCGATGCGACTGTCTCCGGTCGATCGCCCACCACGTCAGAAATAACGTAGGTCATTTGCTGAGCGGGATCCGCGGCGACCGCAAGCCTTCCACCTTTTACCCGGGAGAGGTGCTTTCGAATAAAGTTCACTTCCTCAATCGGCGCGCCAGACTTCACCAGAAACTCTGCAATCTGACGTTTTTCATTGAGGCTCAAGCCTTCAATGGGCGCTGCAAGGAGCGCCGAGCCCCCGCCGGAAATCATGTGCAGAACGAGATCGTCCCGCTCGGCCGGTCGCGCAATTGCAAAGATTTTCGCCGCCGCGTCTGCGCCGCTCCTGTCAGGAACGGGGTGACCGGCCTCAATGACTTCGACACCGCCGGTCGATTCCGAAACGCCGTGCCCATATCGCGTGACGACACATCCCGTTATCGGCCAACCGATCTGCGACGCTGCAATCGCCGCCATGGCCGCCGCCGCCTTTCCTGCGCCGAGCACTATGGTTTGACCCCTTGGCGGCGATGCAGGCAGCGCAGACGGCAGCACGATCGAGGGGGCACATCGCCCAACGCCGAGCCGAAACCAGTGTTCCAGAAGCGATCTGGCGTCCTTGCGTTTCATGACGCGATGCGGCCCCCGGCCGCGCCGAGCCAAAGGCAGACTGCAAGTATCACGAGGAAGAATGCGACGAGCATGCCGCCATAAAGCGCCATGATTGAGCGTATCGCGGAAGACGAATCCTCAGGCGAAACTACCGCGCGGTTCGCTCCGAACGTAAGATGCGCGGCGCACATGACTGCGATTGCGGCGACGAAGCCCGTCACATTCCACCACATCCAGAAAATTTCGGGAGCGGCCCGCCAAAGATAGATATTGAGCGCAACGCCGGCGAGAAGCCCAAGATTGACCGCGCCCGGACGAATTCTTTTGCTGAGGATTCCGGCCAGAAAGACAGCTAGAATCGGCCCGAACATCGCCGACCCGACCTTGTTGATCGCTTCGATAACGGTCGGTGCGATAGCGCCGGCGAATGCGGACAGGATAAGAATCAAAACACCCCAGAAGACGGTGACCCATCGCGCAAGCACGGCGCGCGCGCGCCCCTCGCGCCGAATGAGGCCTATTGCGGAAAGATCTTCCAAAGAAACAGCAGCGAGCGAATTGATCGCTGAACTGAGCGACGACATCGCGGCTGCAAGGATTGCGACGTATAAGAGCCCGATAATCCCATGCGGAAGCTTTTCCGCAATATAGACGGGCATCATGTAGTCGGGCTTGTCCGGCGGTATGAGATTGAGCATTGCGGGGTCATTCATAACCGCAACCCCGATGAACAGGCCGGTGAAGCAATAGAGAAGGACGAGCGGGAATCTCAGCACGCCGTTTGCGAACAAGAGCCGACGCGCGTCGCCTATGTCTCTCGCGGACATGATCCTCTGCGCCTGCGTCTGATCGCATCCGTAATAGGACGCGTAAAGAATGAAACCGCCGAACAGCATCGGAATAAAGCCGAATTCGTCGCCCGAGAGCCCGAACGCTTTCGCATCGATGACTTGAAATCGCGCGGGATCGACTTCGCGCCAGAATGCGCTGAACCCGCCGATCTCGCCGAGCGCGCAGAAAGCGAGAAAGACCAGCCCGGCCGTGATCAGCACCATCTGGATCGCGTCGCCATAGACGACGGCTTTCATTCCGCCAGAGACGGAGTAGACCAATGTGATGACGCCGACACCAATGATCGATGCCCAGAAAGGCGCCGATAACGCCACTTCAAGAATGATCCCCATCGCGTAGACCATGACGCCGGTTGAGACGGCCCGCACGATCTGAAAGGAGATGCTGATCAAGAGCCGCGTCGTTCGCCCGAAGCGTCGCTCAAGGAATTCGTAAATGCTTACAACGCCTGCACGATGGATCACCGGCGCGATCACGAACATTACGAGGATCATCGATAGGGGGACGGAAATTTCGTAGGCGAGCCACTTAAGTCCGCCGCCCTCTCGCAGCCCCACAAATGCCGGCGCCGAGATGAAACTGACAGCTGACAGCTGCGTCGCCATTACCGAAAGGCTAAGCGGCGCCCATCCAAGTTTCCGGCCGCCGAGGAAATAATCGGACTCAGTCGGCTGACTGCGCCATATGAAGCCAAGCCCCAGCAATGCGCCGAGATAGACAGTGACGACAACGTAATCGAGCGCATTCATTCGTGCA
>JAGRED010000144.1 GCA_020446725.1 Parvularculaceae bacterium
CCCGTCGACCGGCGCGGAGACGAATGTCGTCATGGCGGTCAATTCCTACGGCATCGCGCCCAACTGCAATGGCAATGACTACCAGTTCCGGACGGATATCGACGATGCGCAGAGCTTTGTCATTCCCTACCTGACCTGGACGCCCGGCAGCTAAGACCGAACAGTCTTTGTGACGATCGAAGGCGGCGCTTCGGCGCCGCCTTTTCTTTCGCCGCATTTCGGCGAATGTTCCGCCGGAGGGAGGCGGCATGGAAAATCGGGCGCCTGAGACGCTTCTTTTCGATCTTGGCGGCGTCATCGTCGATTTCAGGGGCGGCGAGGGCATGCGCGCGGCGACGAAGGGCGCCTTCGATCTCGACTTTTGCACCAATAATTGGGGACGGCTTCCGGAACTCGAGCAGCTTGAGCGCGGGGCGATCGCGCCGGCGCTGTTCGCCGACGCCTTTATCCGCCAGTGGTCGCTCGAACAGGGCCGCGACGCATTCCTCGATGAATTCAAACATTGGGTGCGCGGCGTCGTCGACGGCGCGCCCGGAATTTTGAACGGCCTTCGTTCGCGCTTCCGGCTCGCCTGCCTGTCAAATCTCAACACGCTTCACTGGGACCGGTGCGTCGAGCTTGGCGTCGACGCATTTTTCGAAACGCGCTTTCTGTCTTTTGAGATGGGCGCCCGCAAACCCGCGCCGCAGGTTTACGCCCATGTCGTGCGGACGCTTGGCTGCGCGGCTGGCGACGTGCTTTTTTTCGACGATGTCAGCGCCAATATCGATGCGGCGCACGCCGCCGGCATGCGCGCGCATCTCGTCGAGAACGGCGACATTCGCACCGCGCTCAGTCGCGAAGGGCTGCTCTGATTTTTATCTCAGGCGCGCAGCGCCATCCATTCCGGATGCCGTTCGAACACGCGGTCGACATAGGGGCAAACCGGATCGACCTTGCGGCCGAAAGTTTTCGCATCCTCTACCGCGCGCTTGACGAGCGCTAGGGCGACGCCGCCGCCGCGCGCTTCAATCGGCACGAATGTCGAATCGATAATCATCTTGTTGTCGGAACCGAGAGAGTAAACAAGCTCGGCTTCGCCGGCCTTGGTTTCCATCCAGTAACGGCCGCGATTGTTTTTCTCGTTATGACCGATCGTAATTGTCGGGGTCAACGCTTTCTCCCTTGAACCTTACGCGACTTCAGCCACCCCGCAACCTTGTTGGCCTCTCCGGGTAAATCTTTCAAGTCACATTCCCATGAAATTTTTACAGACCATTGTTGACGCTGCAGCGCAGCAATCGCCGCGCGGTCGCGTTCGATATTGGCGGCGATCTTGCGACGCCAGTAATCGGCGTTGGTTTTCGGCTTGCGGCGGCCGCGCGCGCAATCATGGCCGTGCCAGAAACATCCGTGTACGAATAATATGGCGCGGTATTTCGGAAAGACGATATCCGGCTTGCCGGGCAGATCCTTGACGTTCACGCGATAGCGCAGGCCCTTCGCGAACAGCGCCTTGCGGAGCGCGATTTCGGGTTTGGTGTCGCGCCCCTTCACCGCCCGCATGATTTCGGAGCGCTTTTCGGGGGAGAAAATGTCGGTTCGCTCGGTCTTGCGGCTCATGCCGCTTTCTGCGCGCGATGGAGCGCGGGTTCAATCGCGTTTTCGGCAAGCCAGGAGACGACCGGCGGGCTGACGCCGTCGCCGACGAGTTTGAGCGCGGCCGTCGCGCTCGGCGGCAGGATGTAATCGTCTGATAGTCCCATCGCGCGCGCCGCTTCACGCGGCGTCATCAGGCGCGAGCGGACGGCGCCGTCCGCAATGTCGAAGATGATTTGCCGCGAAGACCCGCCGGCGGGCGTTCTGAGGCAGCCGGCGAGACCGTCGAACCGCGCCTCGATCCGCGCCTGCTTGACGCCGCTTTCGATCCGGATGCGCCGGAACGCGGCGCCGACATGTCGACCGCCTGTTTCGGCGAGCGCCTTGATTGCGGCGCGCTGATGCGGCGCCATGGCGTTGAGACGCGCGCGGGTTACGGCTTTTGCATCGACTGGCGCGTCTTCGTCGATGATGTCGATGAGCGCGCAGTTGCGCGCGGTCAGCGGACGCGCCTCGATCCAGCGCCAGCGTCGCCGCACGGCCGGCGAAAGAAGCGACACCGCGTTGAAAAGCGATTGGGGCGCAGCGGCGTCAACCATCGGCGCCTTGCGCGACATCGCGGCGTCCGTGTCGACGCCAAGGACGAATAGGCGCGGGCGCGATTGCGGGACGAAGTCGCTCGCATTGAGGACGATCGCGCTGACGAAATAGCCGCCGCGCGCAATCAGCGAGACAAGGCTCGCGAGATCGCGCCCGCCGTTTGAGGTCAACAGGCCGGCCACGTTTTCAACCACGATTGCGCGCGGTTTTCTTCCGGCCGCCGAAAGGCCCTCGATCAGACGCCAGAAACCGAAAAAGGCGCCGCTGCGTTCGCCGGCGAGGCCGCCGCGCGCGCCGGCGAGCGACAGGTCCTGACAGGGCGATGACGCCCAGGCGAGATCGACCGCCGACGCCGGCAGAATATCGGGCGCGAGCGCGTGGATGTCGCCGCCATGGAGGTGGTCGGGGCCGAAATTAGCGACATAGGCGCTGCGTTTCGCAGCGTCGAAGTCATTGGCGAAAAGGCACCGCCAGCGCGATCCGAGGCCGAGCCGGGCCATGCCGCCGCCGGAGAAAAACTCAAGAAAGGTCAGCTCGCCGGCCAAGGGGTGCGCTCCGCAAGCGGCGCCTCACGCCGCGGGCGCAATTTCCTGTTGTTCTTCAGCGATGACAACGGCGCGCCGGGCGCCGACGCCGCGCCTTCCGCGCGCGTTGACCGGGCCGGCGAACACCTTGAGGTATGCCCGGTTGTACGGAAATCACGGCGAACGCCTTCATGTCGCTTCCCTTTCTTGAAACGGCGCGTCTGCCGTTAGTCGGCGCAGCGGCGATTTTCGCCGTTGCGGCGGCGGTCGGCGCCGAGCCGGGGGGAGCGCTTGAGGATGTCCAGATCGGCGAGCGCGGCGATATTCTGCGTATCGCGCTGATCTGCGCGACGGACTGCGACGTTGCGCCGGGCGAGGGGGTCGAGTTCGTCATCAACGGCGTCGCCGCGTCGCTCGATCTCGACATATCGGACCGGAGCGCGCTGGCGAAGCGCCTGACGATCGTTCCGGAAAACGGCGCGAGCGTTCTCAGGATCGTCGCCGCCCGGCGCATCAATGGCGCGCGTATCGTCGCGTGCCAGTCCGACACCGGCGTTGCGCCATGCGTTGAATACCGTTTTGAGCCGTCGCCAACGCTTGCCGCGCGCGAGACGGCCGAACCCGCGAACAAGCCGACGATACGCGCCGACCGCGACGATCATCCCGCGCCCGCGCCAAAGCCGTCGCATCCAGGCGAGGACATCCCTTTCATCGGCTCGCTCCTTCCGGCGCCCGATCTGTCGCTGCGGGATGAACCGGCGGCGGGACTGCTCTACCTGCCCGAATTCGCGCCGCCCGAACGACTGTCGCCGCCGCGCGGCGAAAAGCGGAGCGAGGAGAAATCGTCAGACCGCGTCGATGTCGGCCGGCCCGCGCTCATCGTCGTCGACCGCGCGGAGGCGATCGGCGCCGGCGCCGGTTTCGACATCAAGGAAGAAGCCGCCGATATTCTCGGCAAGTCGTTCAGCGTCGGCGCCTGCGAAGGCGCGCGTGCGCGGTTGATGGCGGACGCCTGGGCGCTTGAAGCGATGATCGATCTCGCCTTCTGCAAGGCCGCCGACGGCAAGCTTGAAGAAGCCGATGCGGATTTCGCGCGGCTGCTCGCTTATACGCCGGACAATTACGAGGCGCTGGTCGGTCGCGGCCTGATCGCGATCGCATCGGGCGAGCGCGAACGCGGCCTTTCCTATTTTCAGGATGCGTTGAACGCGCTGCCGCCGATCAATGAGTCGGATCGCATCGTCGAGGCGATGCAACGAAACTGAAGGCGACGGTTTTCAGGTGACCTTGCCGCGTTTTCCAAATTCCGCGCGCCGCCATTCCTGCGTGGAAAGGACCTCGCGCAGCGTTTCCGCGGCGCGACGGACATTTTCAAAAGAGATGTAAAGCGGCGCGAAACCGAAACGCATGAGATCGGGCGCGCGGAAATCGCCGATGACGCCGCGGGCGATCAGCGCCTGCATGATCGCGTAACCGTCATCGCTCCTGAGGCAGACATGTCCGCCGCGTCGCGTGGGGGTGGGAAGGGGCGTCAGCGGCAGGTCATCGACGCAGTCGAGAAAAAATTCGCCGAGCGCGCGCGCTTTCGTTTCGAGAAGATTGAGATCGAGGCCGTCGAAAACATCAAGCGCGGCGTCGAGCGCTGAAAGGGAAAGTATCGGCGGCGTGCCGGCGTTGAAGCGTTGAACGCCGTCCGCCGGCGCATAATCGCTTGAGAAATCGAACGGCGCTGCGTGTCCCATCCAGCCCGAAATCGGCTGAATGATCTGCTCCGCTTCTTCTCGCGCGACCGAGATGAAGGCGGGCGCTCCGGGGCCGCCATTGAGGAATTTATAGCCGCATCCGACGGCGAAGCGTGCGCCGGCCCCTTTCATGTCGACGGCGACAAGGCCGGCCGCGTGGCTGAGGTCCCAGATTATGTCGCAGCGTTTCTTGCGCGCGACGCTCTCCATCGCCGCCATGTCGAGAATTTCAGCGGACTTGTAATGCGCGAGGCTTCTGACGAGCACCGCATGGTCGGGAATGTCGTCGTCATCAAGCCGGAGAAGCGGCGCGCCCGTCATGCGCGCGACGCCTTCAAGCACATGCTGGTCGGTCGGGAATTCCGCCGCATCGACGCAAAGCGCCGCGCCCGGGTTCCTCGCAATCAGCGCCGCCGCGAGTTTGAACAGGTTGACGGAAACGGAATCGCAGACGACGACGCTGTCTTCGTCCGCGCCGATCAATCGCGCGATCTTAGCGCCGGCGCGCTTCGGCAAATCGATCCAGCCGGCCGCATTCCATGAGCGGATAAGTCCGTTGCGCCATTCCTCGTTCGCAGTCTGTGCGAGCCGGTCGAGTGCGCGCCGCGGCGGCGCGCCGAGCGAGTTTCCATCGAGGTAGATAACGCCTTCAGGCAACGCGAAATCCGCCGCGAAACGGCGTAACGGATCAGCGGCGTCGAGCCGGCGCGCATCGTCAAGGCCCTTCATGCGCTGGTCTCACGCAGCGTCCTCAAAACGGCGCGCACGGGCGCCGCGTCGAGCCCGGCGAGCTTCAAGGGCGGCGCGATCAGTTCGTAATCGCCTTCATGGACGTGATCGAGAACGAGACCTTCGAGGATGCGCAGGTTGCGTGCGCCGACCGCGTGATGGGCATCCATAAGCTTTGAATGTTGCGGGTCGAGCGAGGGCGTATCGACGCCGACAAGAATGGCGCCGCGATCGGCGAGCCAGTGCACAGCGTCCGCCCCAATCGCAGGAAATTCCTGCGGCCACGCGCTTTGCGGCGCCTGATCAAAAAAACGGAATAGAACGCGCGGCTGCAGCGATCTTTTTCCGATCAGCCGAGCGAGTTCATCCGCAGTCAGGAGGTTTCGCACGCCGCGCGCATCGATGACCGTGCAAAGGCCGATATAGGATTCAAGCGGCGCCTCATCGATCGGCGCGCCGTCGTCGCTGAAATGCAAAGGCGCGTCGGCATGCGCGCCGAAATGCGTCGTCATCGTAATCTTCGAGACGTTGACCGGGCAATCGCCGTCAAGAATCCATGTGCGCTCGGACGAAAACGGCGTGTCGCCGGGCCAGACAGGCGTTATCGCGCTCAGCGGCGGGGAAATGTCGATGATGGTCATGCGTCGCCCTTGTAGACGGAAACGCCATCGCCAAGACGCGCATTATTCTCTTCGCGCAACTTGGCCGCCGCATCGTCATAGAGGAATGGCAGGAATGCATAGCGCCTGCCGCGCGTGACGCGTTTCACGGCATGCAGCAGCGAGCAGGAAAAAACGACGGCGCCGCCGGCTGGCGGCTTGTAAGAGCGCGTTCCGTATTCGGGAAACGTCACTTCACCGCCTTCGAAATCGTCATTGAGATTGATAGACACCGCAAATCTCCGGTGCGCCGTGCCGCTGGTCGTGTTGTCGCGATGCGCGCGGAAATGCGCTTCCTCCGCCGCGTCATAGCAGCACACGATATAGCGCTCCATCCTGGTTACACGAAACTGGTGGACCTTGAGGATTTCGGGAACGATTCGCCGCAGGATCAGCGTTTTGGTTCGATCGATGATCGATTCGTCCGCAATGACGTAATCGCGACGTCGCTTGTGCGCGTAATCGATGACGCCGACGGTCTTGCCGCCGACCTCGCGCATGAAGCCGGAATCTTCACCGCCGTTTCTTTCGTAGAGGTCAATCAACCCGGCGCAGAAAGGCTGCTCGAAGACATTGGGAAGAATGAGAATCGGCGCGGCGACTTCAAAGCCGGCGAAATTCGACGGCGCCGGCAGATGTTCGAGCAGGGAAAGAGCCTGCGCGATGTCGCTGCGATCCTCGGCGAAGGGGATGGCGGCGATCAATCGCAGGGTTGGATCGAGGATGACCCAGAATTGACGATAAGTGATGTCGCCGATCACGTCGCCGGCGTCTTTCGGCGTTGCGCCGTATAGCGCGCTGACGCGTGCGTTGTAGTCGAGGAAGAAACGAATGCCCGGCGGTCGGTCCGGAATGCGCGCCTGCAACTCGTCTTTGGGATCGACGCTGACGCCGAAGAACGACGCTTTTACGTCGTTGAAAATATCTGTGCGCTGTTTGACCGCTTCGATGGCGGCCGCAGCGTGCGCATTGGCGGCGGACGCGAAAAAGCACAGTGCGATATACCGCCCAGCGACCGTATCGAGTGCGAAATTCTGATTGGCGGCGGTGCGCTGGCGGAACCAGGGCGCAGGATCTCCCGCGGTCAACCTCACATATTCCGCCATGTTTTCCGCCGGCCCCTTTGCAACGCATGCAAAGATTGCAATCGCCGCGCGGCGAGGCAAGACGCTTTAAATCGCCGTCGGCGATTTGCGCCGTATCATCAGACGAATGAAGAAGCGCGACAGCCACTGGCCGATAACAAAGAATAGAACCGCCATGCCGGCCGCGAAAAGGATAAGCCAGCGCCCCATGATTTCCCGCGGCGCAGGCTCGCCGGGGGGCGCAGGGACAGGCGGCGGCTCGAATGCGCCGATCATGATATTGCCGCTTTCCGGTCCGATCCAGAAACCGGCGAGATCCGGTGTGACGATCTCGGCGAGCGCGGTGAAAGCAAAGCCCGCAGCGAGCAGGAAGAACACCAGCGAAACGAAAAGACCCGCCGTCGCCGTCGCACGGCGCGAGGCGAGCGCCAGAAGCGCGCCGAATGTTTTCGCCGGCCCGCCATCGGCGAACGCCGTCTGAATTTTCATCTCTTCGATGAACGTGCGCGCGCAATTTTCCGGGCTGCCGAGCGACTTGATCGCCGCGTCGAGGCGCCCTTCGCCGGCGCGATGTTCAAGATGCGCGCGGATTTCCGCAACGATGTCGTCGCGATCCCGTTCCGGCAGAGACCGGAGCGCGCGGGAAAGCGCGCGCAGATAATCTTCAATCCGTGTGGCGTCGCTCATCGCCGTTCTCCTACGATTGCCGTCAGGTCGTTTCGAAACCCGGTCCAGGCGCTGCGCATCGATCTTAGCGCCGCAGCCCCCTCCGCCGTCAGCGAATAGATTTTCTGCCCGCGCCCGCCGCCTTTCGGCGTTTCCCATTGTCCGGCGATCCGCCCCTCGCGTTCGAGACGATTGAGGAGGGGATAGATCGATCCGTCGGAAAGGCCGATCGCCGGCCGATCAGCCAGCGCGTCGAGAAGGCCGATTCCGGACCGTGCGCCCGTGTCGAGCAGGGCGAGAACGGCAAGCTCGGCCGCGCCCTTTCTCAGCTGGGATTTCCAAGTTTCGACATCCATGGTCGGCTGGTATTGCAAGTAGACTTGCATTGCAATGTCAGATCGACGGATCGAAACCGCGCTGCGACGGACTGAATACGATCAGGACATGCGCTAGGCTGCGCGTTAGGGGCTCTCCGGAGGTTTCGCCATGGCCGCCATTTTCGATTTCACCAACGCCATCATCCGCCGGCCTGCAAAATCGGTCGTGAAAGGCCTGCGCGCCGGCGCCGGGGCAGATCCGACCTATGAGGGCGTCGTCGCCGAGCACGCCGCCTACGGCGCTGCGCTCGTCAATGCCGGCGTCGCCGTGACGATCCTGCCCGCGCTTGAGGATTTTCCGGATTCGGTTTTCGTAGAAGATCCCGCCCTTGTCTTTCCCGAAGGCGCTGTCCTTTTGCGCCCCGGCGCAAAAACGCGTGCGGGCGAGGCCGCGCTTCTTGCGCCGGCGCTGAAGGAAAAATTCGAAACGGTTCTGGCGCTTGAGGACGGTTCAGCCGACGGCGGCGACATCCTGACGACGGCGGAGCGGGTGATGATCGGCCTCTCGGCGCGCACCGACAAAGCCGGCGCCGAAGCGCTGATGCGCGTGCTTGCGAAAATCGGCCGCCGCGCGTCGATCGTCGAAACGCCGAAAGACGTCCTTCATTTCAAAACCGATTGCGCGCTCCTCGATGAGGAAACGGTGCTGGCGACGAAACGCCTTTCGCTTTCCGGCGCCTTCAACGGCTTTCGCGTCCTGCATGCGCCCGACGCGGAGGAAGCGGCGGCCAACGCGCTTCGCGTCAATGACGTCGTCTTCGTCGGCGCGCGCTTTCGGAAGACGATTGAGATGCTTGAAAGAGAAGGATTCAAGACCGTTCCGTTGCCCGTCGATGAAATCGGCAAGATCGACGCCGGCCTGTCATGCATGTCCTTGCGATGGCGCTCGCTCACGGGTGAGTGATGACCGCCCCCTGACAATGCGGATTGACCTGCCGGCCGACGAAAAACTAGCGTCGCGCGCATCAGCCGAAACGCAATCAAGGAGCATGACATGACCGGCCCCATAAAAATCTACGG
Source organism: Parvularculaceae bacterium (assembly GCA_020446725.1). Classification (GTDB taxonomy): domain Bacteria; phylum Pseudomonadota; class Alphaproteobacteria; order Caulobacterales; family Parvularculaceae; genus Amphiplicatus. The sequence continues at coordinate 8,981 of JAGRED010000144.1, forward strand.
CATTCCTCTATCGCAGAATGTCAGAAAACCGCTCGCCGTCGCCGCGCATCTCGGCATCGATGTTGAGAATGTTCCCGCCTCGCCGCGGGATGAAATCGTAAAAGAGAAACACCGATCAGCCCGCATTCCCATTCTGGAAGACGGCGATGTCGTTCTCGGCGAATCGAATGCGATCATGATTCACCTGTGTTCGAAGAAACCGAACGACCTTTACCCGCAGGACGCCCAGAAGCGCGATAACGTCAACCAGTTCCTGTTCTGGGACGTCGCACACTGGACGCCGTCCTATCAGCCCATTCAGTTTGAGCGTCTCGTCAAACAGCTCCTCGGGCTTGGGCCGACGGATGAAACGGTCGTTGCGGCGACGCTCGAAAAGTTCAAGCGCGAGGCGGGGTATCTCAACGCCTCGCTCGACGGCCGCGACTGGCTGGTCGGCGATGCGCCGACGCTCGCCGATTTCGCGGTCGGCGCGAGGGCTGTCGTCATCCGCTCCATCGC
>JAGRED010000145.1 GCA_020446725.1 Parvularculaceae bacterium
CTGAAGGCGCGCTCGGTCGCCGCATGGGTCGATCTTTTTCGCGCACGCGGCGTTCCCGCGGCGCCGATTCACACAATGGCCGACGTTGCGGTCGACCCGCAGCTCACCGCGCGAAACATGTTCGTTGAAGTCGACGACAAGGAAATGGGGAAGCTGAAAATGACCGGAAGCGCTTTCAAGATTTCAGGTTACGCGGATGCGCCGACACGCCCGCCCGCGCCCAATCTTGACGAGGCGCGCGCCGATATCATGAAAGAACTCGGCCGACCGGATGAAGAACGGCGCGAACGTGTCAAAGGGCCCGAGCGCCCGCAGATCTGGTGAACGAAAGACTGTTTCATGCGCGTCAGCGATGTCGATCTGTTGATGGTTCCGGGCTGGATGGATTCCGGCCCCGATCACTGGCAGAGCCGGTGGGAGAAAAAACTGTCGACAGCGCGCCGCGTCGCGATGCCGGATTTCAACCGGCCCGTCCGGGCGGGATGGGTCGGCGCGCTTGTCGATGCGGTCGACGCCTGCGCGCGGCCGGTCGTTCTCGTCGCGCACAGCCTCGGCGTCACGACGATCGTTCACGCCGCACCGCTGTTTCCGCCTGGCAAAGTCATCGGCGCGTGGCTTGCCGCGCCGCCGGATCTTGAGGCGCGAGCGACGCTTGAAGCGTTGATGCGCGAAGGCGGGCGCGACGTCGCCATGCCGGAAGGATTTTCACCCGTTCCGCGTGATCGGTTGCCTTTTCCAGCGCTCCTGATTGCGAGCAGCGACGATCCCTGCTGCGCCTATGAGGAAGCGGCGCGAATTGCGAAAGGCTGGGGCGCGACGCTTGTTCATGCGGGCGAGGCGGGTCACATCAACGCCGCATCCGGTTACGGGCCCTGGCCGGATGGCGTCTTGCGCCTCGCCGCCTTCCTTCGTAGTCTCGACCCGGGCGCCTGAACGGGCGCCTTTTTCATCATACCCTCGAAAGGACACGTCATGGATCCGCAAGGAATCCTCGCCGGCGCGCGGCCGGTCGTCATCATCTGCACGCGCGACCGCGCACGCGCGGAACCTTTTTATCGCGATGTTCTCGGCCTTCCCCAGACCGGCTCGGACGCGTTCGCCGCCGTCTTCGATATCGGCGGCGCGCCGATGCGCCTGTCGACTGTCGCCGACTGGACCGCGCATGAGCATACGATCTTCGGTTTCGCCGTCGCCGATATCGACGCTGTCGCGGCATCCCTCGCCGCGAAAGGCGTCGCCTTCAACCGCTATCCCGGTTTCGGCCAGGATGAGCGCGGCGTCTGGACCGCGCCGGACAAATCCGCGCGCGTCGCCTGGTTCAAAGATCCTGACGGCAATGTGCTGAGCGTCACCGAATTTTCGTGACGCTCGAATCCGCTCAGCGCGATTTGAAAAGACCGAAAAGGCCGCCGCCGGACTTCGGCGCGCCGCCTTTTTGTCGTGCGTGAGCGTCGAGCACATAGGCGACGGTTTCCGTAACGCGCCTGCCGGTCGGCAGATGCAGGAATTCGTTCGGTCCGTGCGCGTTCGAATTGGGACCGAGGACGCCGGTGATCGCGAATTGCGCTTTCGGAAAAACCTTTCCCAGCATGCCCATGAACGGGATCGATCCGCCTTCGCCCATCATGGCGGCGGGTGCGCCCCACGCCGCTGACGACGCCGCATTGAGCGCAGCCATCAGCCAGTCGTCCGTCGGCGGGGCATTCCAGCCGGCGCCCGGCTGTTCGGGCGTAAATTCAACGCGCGCCCCGTATGGCGGATCGGTTTCGAGAATGCGTTTGAGTTCCGCGCTCGCCGCCTCCGCGTCCGCTGTCGGCGCAAGGCGCATGGAGATGCGGGCCGTCGTGAACGGGCGCAGCACATTGCCCGCCTTGTCAGGTTCCGGCGCGCCGCCGAAGCCGGTGATCGACAGAGCCGGGCGCCAGGTGCGGTTCAAGATCAGCTCGGCGCGATCGGAACCCGCCGGCGCCATGCCTTTGACGAACGGAAATTTCGAAAACACCGCGTCGCCGAGCGCATCGGCTGCGATCGCCGCCTGCTTGCGGCGATCTTCGGGGATCTGCGCCTTGAAGGCGGCGGGTATCACTTCGCCCGTCGCAACGTCGTCGAGCCGGTCGAGCAGCATTCTCAGGATGCGGAAGCTTGAAGGAACGACGCCGGAGGCGTCGCCGGAATGGACGCCCTCTTCAAGAACGTCGATGCGAAGCGTTCCGCCGACGAGCCCGCGCAGTGACGTCGTCAGCCACAACCGGTCGTAATCGCCGCAGCCGCTGTCGAGACAGACGACAAGGCCGACCGCGCCGATCTTCTTCGCCAGGAGTTCCATGTAATGCGGCAAATCGGGCGAACCCGATTCTTCCGACGCCTCGATGATGATGACGGACCGGGCGCGGGGAACGCCCTGCTTTTCAAGCGCCAGCAGCGCGGTCAGCGCGCCGAACAGCGCATAGCCGTCATCGGCGCCGCCGCGCCCATAGAGCTTGTCGCCTTCAAGCACCGGAATCCACGGACCCTTGCCAGGCGCCCAGCCGGTCATTTCGGGCTGCTTGTCGAGATGGCCGTATAGAAGAACCGTGTCGCCCGAGATCTTGCCCGGCGAATCGATGACGATCAGCGGCGTTCTTCCGGGCGCGCGCATGATTTCAAGCGTCGTTCCCGGCAGCGCCTTGATTTTCTTGCGCGCCCAGTCCGCGAACATCGTCACGGCCTTTTCCATGTGGCCGAGTTTTTCCCAGTCGGGTTCGAACATCGGCGACTTGTTTGGGATGCGGATATACTCGATGAGCGTTGGCGTGATCTCCTCGTGCCAGAGCGTGTCGACAAATTCTCGAAGGGCGGCTTGGTCGATGATCGCCAAAGGGCTTCTCCCGGCATGATGCGCTGATGGTCAGACCATTAGACCAGCGCGCCTTGGCGCGCAAAAGCCGGACTCGGCTTTTGAGAAGCCGCGCGACCAATCAATAAGTTAGCGCAGAATGCTGTGCCGAGCGCTGGCGACGCTAAACAAAAA
>JAGRED010000146.1 GCA_020446725.1 Parvularculaceae bacterium
ATTGATTCCCGCCTTCACAGCAAGGGACCGCCGCCGGCGAAAACGCCGCAAGGGCGTGACGCTGTTTTCGCTGCGCGTCCGTCATCGCTTGAATTCTCATCGCTTGGCGGCGGCGCATCCGACGCTGGCGATTTCGTGTGGACCTACGGCGAAGGCCGGTCGCGGGAGGGCGATCTTTCGCGCACCGGCTATTACATTCGCGTCTGGCAGAAGCGCGCAGCGGGATGGCGGCTTGTCTTCGACGAATTCCTGCCCCCGCCGGACGGGCGTTAGAGGACCAACGGCGCGACAGGCGCTTCGACTGGACCCCGGTCACTGGCGCGGCGCGCTTTGTCCGCCTACACTCGACGCATGAAACATCATTCCCTGCGCTGCGCGCTCGCCGCATTCTTCGTTCTTTCACTCGCCGCATGCGGCAAACAGGGCGCGAAGACGCCCGACGCCGCGCCGGACGCGGCGGCGGACAAAGTCTTTTTCGGCGGCGCCATCTATACCGGCCTCGCCGACCGGCCGACGGTCGACGCCGTCGCCGTCAAAGACGGCCGCATCGCCGCCGCCGGAACGGTCGAGGAGATCGACGCGCTCACGGGCCCCGAGACGGAACGCATCGATCTTCAGGGCGCTGCGATGTATCCGGGCTTTGTCGATGCGCACGCCCACCTTCTGGGCATCGGCATGCGCGAATTGACGCTCAATCTCGAAGGCGTCGGGTCGGCGGCGGAACTTGTCGACATCGCGGCCGCGGCTGCGCAGGAAACGGACGCCGGCGACGTCATTTACGGCCGCGGCTGGATTGAAACAGGCTGGCCGGAAGGGCGCTTCCCGAACCGCACGGATCTCGATGCGGCGAGCACGGATCATCCGATCATTCTCGAACGCGCGGACGGTCATGCGCTTGTCGCCAATTCGGCGGCGATCGAGAAAGCGGGCGTGACGCGTGAGACCGCCGATCCCGACGGCGGAAGGATTGAACGCGGCGCCGACGGCGAACCGACCGGGATGTTCATCGACAATGCGATGTCGCTCGTCACGGCTTTGATCGCCGCGCCGTCCGAGGCGCAAAAGCGCGAGGCCTACGCTGTCGGCGGGGACGTTTACGCCGCATACGGATGGACCGGCCTTCACAACGTGTCAGTCGACCCCGCGGATGTTTCCATCATGGAGGAGGAATCGGCCGCCGGCCGGCTAAACCTCCGCGTCTACAATGCAATTGAAAGGTCGGGCTATGAGGCGCTCGCCGCCGAAACGCCGCGCGTCAACAATTCCGGGCGCATCATCACGCGCGCGATCAAGCTTTACGCCGACGGCGCGCTCGGCAGCCGCGGCGCGGCGCTGACCGAACCCTATTCGGACATGCCTGAAACAAACGGCCTGCTGCTGACCTCGCATGAGGAAATGGCGCCCTTCCTGAAACAGGCGCTTATCGACGGCGTGCAGATCCAGACCCATGCGATCGGCGATCGCGGCAACAAGCTCGTACTCGACTGGTATGAGGAGGCGTTCAACGCTGTTCCCGCCGAAGAGCGCAAGGTCGCCAATCCGCGCTGGCGGATCGAACATGCGCAAATCCTTCACACGGAGGACATTCCCCGCTTCGCCGCGCTCGGCGTCATCGCCTCGATGGAGCCGAGCCACGCGATCGGCGATTTTTATTTCGCGCCGGCGCGCCTTGGCGATGCGCGCCTTGACGGCGCCTACGCCTGGCGCAGCCTTCTCGATTCCGGCGCGATCATCGCCGGCGGATCGGACGCGCCGGTCGAACGCGGCGATCCGCTGATCGAATTCTACGCCGCCGTCGCACGCAAGGACCTTGAGGGCGCATCCGGTCCCGACTGGCGTCCGAATGAGAAAGTGACGCGCGCGGAAGCGCTTGCGATGCTGACCGCTGCGAACGCCTACGCTTCCTTTCAGGAAAAAGATCTCGGCGCGATTGAAGCCGGCAAGAAAGCCGACTTCTCGATCTTCTCAAAAGACATCATGACTGTGCCGGAAGCCGATATCCTCACCGCGAAGCCGGTGATGACGGTCGTCGACGGCGACATCATCTTTCGCGCCAGCGAATAGGTTCGAACGAACCGGACGGCTCGCGCCTACCGGCAATTGCCGTCGAGCCATCCGGCGATGCGACGCGACAACGCGATCCGGTGCGTCGAGAAGCTGTGATCCGTGTCATAAACTTCCGTCGACAGGCTGATCGCCGGATTGGCGCTGAAGGCCTTGACGTAGCGCAGATGCTCCCCGATCGGCACGGCGTCATCCTTCTCCGCTGCGATCATCAACAGCTTTTTGCCGCTGAGCTTTTGCGTCACCGCCGCCAGCGGATAAGTCGCGGCGAATTGGGCATTCTGTTCGACCACATTCGATCCGTCATGGCCGCGCAGCATGATCAACCCGTCGGCATAAGCGCGAAAACCCCTGATCGCATCCTCGTCGGCGAGCGAATCCGGCGACGGTTCGACCGCCGCCGCCGCCATGGTGACGGCGCATTCAACACGCGCGTCATTTGCAGCGCCGGCGAGCGTCAATCGCCCGCCCATCGAATGGCCGACAATTGCGATCCGGTCCGGATCGACGCGATAGGCTTGAGCGTTCTCGCGCAAATGCGCCAGCGCCGCGCCGACATCTTCCGCGGCATTGACGAAACTGAATTTTCCTTCGCTGCCCCAGGCGCCGCGATAATGGAAGAAGAAGACGTTCCAGCCGTCGCGCCGCAGATATTGCGCGATATCGAGGTTCTTTTCATTGCCCGGATAACCGTGCAGCAAGAGGACCGTCGGATGCGGGCCCTCGCCATTGGCGAGATAGGCGAGCGCGTTAAGCCGATCGCCGGATGACAGGAACGACGCTTCAACGATCGCCGGCGGATTCAACTTATCGACTGAAACAGGATCGCGTTCGGCTTCAATGACGTGCGCGCAGCCCGCGGCGACCGACAACAGCGTGATAAGAAGCGTTTTTCCGATCGCAGCCATTCGCCCAGTCTCCCTCATGCGCAACCGACGATAACGCTCGCCGCCGAACGATGACAATGGGACTGGAGAGAACAAAGGCGTCAGGTCGCAAAGAGCTGCGCCATATCCTCAAAGCACTTGAATTCAAGCGCGTTGCCCGCGGGGTCGCGGATGAAGAACGTCCCCTGCTCGCCGGGCTCGCCCTTGAAGCGGATATTCGGCTCGATGATGAAATCGGCGCCCGCCGCTTCAAGCATGTCGGCGAGAACCCGCCAGTCGGCGGGCGGGATCACGACGCCGAAATGGCGCGCCGGCACGTCATGGCCGTCGACGTCATTGGTCCCGGCGCCGGCGCAATCTTCGGGCGAGAGGTGCGCGACAAGCTGGTGACCGAAAAAATCGTAATCGATCCACGTGTCCGACCGGCGCCCGTGCGGACAGCCGAGAAGCCCGTGATAAAACCTGTCGGCCCGGGCGAGATCGTCGACCGCAATGGCGAGATGAAAGGGCGGCATGCGCTGTTCTGACATGGTCTCGAAACTAGCGCGGCGCGAATTCAGACGCCATATAGGCGCAAATGATCTGGAGGCGCCGCATGTCGACGAAATTCATTCCCCTAGCCGAGGGCTTTTACGTCGCGCCGCAGATAACGGCCGATGACGTCGAAACCGCAAAGGCGCTCGGCGTCACGCTGATCATCAACAACCGGCCGGATCGCGAAGAGCCAGGCCAGCCGGCCGGCGCCGACATCGCCGCCGCGGCGAAGGCGGCGGGTCTCGCCTATCTCGCGATCCCCGTCAGCGGCATGAGCCTCGGGCCGGCACATCTCGACGCGTTCGACGAGGCGGTGCGGTCGAATGACGGCCCTATCCTCGCCTTTTGCCGGTCGGGCACCCGCTCGACCGTGCTTCGCGCCTACGCCCGCGCCCGCGCCGGCGAGGCCGCGGACGCAATCATCGATGAAGCGGCGGACGCCGGCTACAATATCGCCGGTCAGCGCGGCGCGCTGATCGCGCTCGGGGCGCGCTGACCGCTTAACGGGTCGATTTAATAGTGAACGATGATCCGCGCGCTCGTGGAGGCGGCGGGAATGA
>JAGRED010000147.1 GCA_020446725.1 Parvularculaceae bacterium
GCCGCACATGCCGCCGGTTTCGCCAGCCGGAATGGAGATCGGCGTTCCGTCCGTCGCCGGTGACGCGTCGGCCGCCGTCTTGCCCGGCGCGCAGGCGACGCAGGCGAGAAATATGGCGGTTGCAAAAATGCGGATCATTCGTCGCCCCCCTTCATCTGCGCCTGCATGTAAAGCTCAACGCCGAGTTTGCCGATCAGGCCGAGCTGCGTTTCAAGGTGATCGATGTGCGATTCTTCCGATTCGAGAATGCGCACCAATATCGCACGGCTCACATAATCCTTGACGCTTTCGAAATAGGCGATCGCTTCCTTATAGAGCGGATGCGCGCGATGTTCCGCCTTCAGATCGCATTCAAGACATTCCTTGACGTTTTCGCCGATATAGACCTTGTCGAGATCCTGAACGTTCGGAAGGCCTTCGAGAAAAAGTATTCGTTCGATCAGTTCGTCCGCATGCTTCATCTCGTCGATCGATTCGTCATATTCGATCTTTGCGAGACGCTTCAGGCCCCAGTCCTTGAAGATGCGCGCGTGCAGGAAATACTGGTTGACCGTCGTCAGTTCGAGCTTCAACGCCTTGTTGAGATATTCGATGACTTTCGGATCGCCTTTCACGCGGCATTCTCCCTTCTGATCAGTTGACGGCACCATAGAGCGCTTGCCCCTTGCGACAAGCGCAAAGCATGCAAGCGATTGTCACTTGCGCAATTTCTTCGTCTTTACTCGGCAGCGAGTTTCAGAGCCGGCGAAGCGTCGCGCGCGTCTTCAATAATCTTCGCAACGTCAGGCAGGCATTTGCCGCATTGCGGACGCGAGGCGCAGCGCCGGAAGACTTCGCCGACGCTCTTGGCGTTCGACGCAACAGCAGCGAGCTGCCTGTCTTTCAGCGCATTGCAAATGCAAACGTACATCGGCCACCCGTAAGGCGCCGGGCTGGCTCGCCCGGACAATCCCTAATTGGTGCAACTAATAATGATTGTCAATTACCGGAGGGCTAATTTCCGGCCCCGCCGGCCTGCGGCATGTCGCCGGCGACCAGGGCGGGATCGACGAGCGTTCCCATCCATTTGAGGCTCCAGTGCATATGCGGCCCCGTCGCCCTGCCGGTCGCGCCGACCGCCCCGATGACCTGCCCCGCCTCAACCTTGTCGCCCGGTTTCACGTCGATCCGGGACATGTGGAGGAAGGCGCTTTCGAGCCATTGTCCGTGGTCGATGAAGACGAGGCCGCCCTCGAAATACATGTCGCCTTCGGCGAGACGGACGATGCCCGCCGCCGGCGCCTTGATCGGCGTGCCGGCCGGCGCGGCGACGTCGACGCCCGAATGCGGGGTCTTCGCTTCGCCGTTCAATATGCGCTGGGAACCGAAAATGCCGCTGATCCGGCCGGTCACCGGCCAGGAAAATCCGTTCGCCCAATAAGGCGCTGCGTCCGTCGTCCGGCGTGCGGCGGTTTTTTTCTCCTTGTCTTCGCCGATCTTCTTCAGCTGCTCTTCGGTGAAGCCCGACACCTTCGATTGATCGAGCCCGTCAATCCGGTCGACCGGAAAGTCGCGATCGCCAATGTCGAGCGCGCGCCGAACGACAGAACCGTCGACATGCGTGACGACAAGAAGCGCGCTCGGCCCGTGATCGCGCCCGAAGCCGATAATGAATCGCCCGTCATTCACCATCACCGGTTCGCCGTCGAGCGTGACCTTGGCGCCGGGCAAGGTTTCGCCGAACGCGAGGCCGCCCTGAACGAGGCCGCCTTTCAGGACGACGCTCTCGGCCGGATCGTCGAAAACGCGCTGGCGTTCATCAGCCGCCGCCATCGCCGCATCATAGCCCGCGTTCGATTGCGCATCCGCCGCCGCATCGTCTTCCGGCGCGACGGCGACGCTTTCCGGCGCAGCGGGCGTCTGCTCATTCGCTCCCGCAACCGCACAGCCGCCAATCGCAAGAAGGCTCGCCGCCAACGCCGTTCTCACCATCACGCTACTCTCCGCTTTTCAGCCCAAAACCGATCATCGCCGCCGCCGCGTTGGCGTAGGCTTCCTGTTTGTCGACATTCCAGTAACGCAGCGCTTCAAGCGCGATTTTCTCGCCAGTGACGGCGCAGCGCACGAAGCGGCCGGGTTTGACCACCGCGAATTCGGCGTCGAGGTAATCGACGATCGCCTCGCCGTCGCGATTGGACGGCCCTGAATCAAATGGGTTCATGGCGAGGTTTTATCGCAGCCCGCCCGGAAGCGCAAAACCGCGACGGACGCCTATTTCCCGAAAAGGTCGGCGCCGGCGTCTTTCGGCGCTTCAAGCCCCAGATGCCGGAAGGCGCTCGCCGACAGAACGCGCCCGCGCGGCGTGCGCTGAATGAGGCCGCACTGCAGGAGGAAGGGCTCGACGACATCCTCAACGGCGTCGCGCGCCTCGGCGAGCGAGGCGGCGATCGTTTCAACGCCGACCGGCCCGCCGCCGAAATGCTCGGCGATGAGGTTGAGATACCGTCGGTCCAGCGGATCAAGGCCGAGCGCGTCAATCTCAAGGCGCTTCAGCGCGCGGTCCGCGACAACGCGATCGATCATCGCCGCCGCCTCCACCGTCGCAACGTCGCGCACGCGGCGCAACAGCCGTCCCGCAACGCGCGGCGTGCCGCGCGAACGGCGGGCGATTTCCATCGCGCCGTCTTCCGACATCGCCGCGCCGAGCTTGCCGGCGCCGCGCAGAACAATTCGCTGCAAGTCGGCATGCTCGTAGAAATCGAGCCGCACCGGAATGCCGAAGCGGTCGAGCAAAGGCTTTGCAAGCAGCCCCGACCGCGTCGTCGCGCCGACAAGCGTAAAGCGCGGCAGATCGATCTTCACCGAACGCGCCGACGGCCCCTCGCCGATCATCAGATCGAGGCAGTAATCCTCCATCGCCGGATAAAGGACTTCCTCAACCGCCGGCGTCAGGCGGTGTATTTCATCGATGAAAAGCACGTCGCCCGGTTCGAGATTGGTGAGCAGCGCAGCGAGATCGCCGGGCTTGGTGATGACGGGTCCCGATGTCGAGCGGAAATTGACGCCGAGTTCGTTGGCGACGATCTGCGCCAAAGTCGTCTTGCCGAGCCCCGGCGGCCCGTGAAAGAGCACGTGATCGAGCGCTTCGCCGCGCGCCTTCGCCGCCTCGACGAAAACGCGGAGATTGTCTTTCGCGCGGGGCTGACCGACGAAGTCGTCGAGCTGTTTGGGGCGCAGCGCCGCATCGACATCCTCGCCTTTTCTGGCGGCGTCGATCAGGCGGTCATCATGCGCAAGATTGTCCTTCATGCCGCGGCCAGCTCTTTCAGCGCGCGCTTGATCAGCTCTTCAACGCTCGCCGTCTCGCCCGCCGCTTCAGCCGCCGCATTGACGGCGCGGCGCGCCTCGACCCCGTCATAGCCGAGATGGGAAAGCGCGGAAACGGCGTCGGCGCGGCGGTTCGGTTCAGGCGCTTTCTCGCCCGCCGCCATCTTGCGCGCGACGACTTTCAGCGTCGCGCCGGATGCGTTCGCCAGGGAGCCTAGTTTCGACTGAAGCTCGGCGATGACGCGCTGGGCGAGCTTCTTGCCGACGCCATGCGCGCGGGCGATCGCATTCGCATCTTCCGCTGCGATCGCATCGTAGAGATCGTCAGGCGGCAACACCTGCAACACTGCAAGCGCATGACGCGCGCCGACGCCCTGCACGGATTGCAGCAGGCGGAAGGCGCGCCGCTCGTTCTCGCTTTCAAAGCCGTAAAGCCGGATCATGTCCTCGCGCACGATCGTTTCGATAGAGAGGGTCGCCGCCTCGCCGACCGCGAGATTCGCCAGCGTGCGCGCATGCGCATGCACGTCGTACCCGACGCCGTTGACGTCGATCAGCGCTGTTTCGACATCGACAGCCGCGACAGTTCCTTTCAGGCGCCCGATCATGCCGACCTCTTCAACAATTGCTGGGCGCCGCGATGATGCGCGTGACAGATCGCGACGGCGAGCGCGTCGGCCGCATCCGCCGCCTGGTCGCCGGAGGTCGGCAGGAGGACGCGGACCATCGCCGCGACCTGCGCCTTTTCGGCGTGCCCCCGCCCGACGACGGATTTCTTGACCGTGTTCGCGGCGTATTCGGCGACCGGAAGACCGGCGAGGGCCGGGGCGAGCAGCGCGACGCCGCGCGCTTCGCCGAGCACCAGCGCGTCGCGCGGCGAGGCGTTGACGAAGGTCTCTTCGACCGCGGCCTCGGCGGGCGACCATTCGGCGATCAACGCGGCGAGCCCCTCATGGATGGCGGCGAGCCGCCCGGCGCGCGACAGCGTCCGCTTCGGACGGATGACGCCTGCGGAAAGGAAGGAAAGCCGCGACCCATGGGCTTCGATGACGCCCCAGCCGGTCGCGCCTGAGCCGGGGTCCACCCCCAAAATCCGAATCACGCCTGTCATGGCGCGAGACTAGGCGGTTTGGAACAAAAGGGAAACTTTTCAGCGCGCGTCAGGCTGAAAGCCGCGGATGAAAACCGCGACCTTCTCCAGCGGCATCTCGCAAGGCCGCGCGGCGACGCCCGATCCGAGGCGATAGAAATTGCCGCTGATGAAGTCGGAACCGTCGAGCGCCCGCGCGAAGAGCGTCAATCTTTTACCGTCCGCGCCGCGCGCGATCGTCGCGCCCCAGCGGGCGCCCTGAAAAACGCCTTCCGAATAACCGTCACGCCAGGTCTTCATCGCGTCGATGAGCGCCGATTGATCGTCCGCAACGACCGTCATTCAAGCCGGTTCCTGTCCCTGAACGTCACGATCTGAAGCTTGTCCTCGCCGACATGATCGCGAACGGTCTCGTGAAGGTCGATGAGATGGAAACGGTTCCATTCCTTCGGCTGAAGAACGCTCAGGGTTTCGCGCGTCGCGCGCGCCATGATGATGAAATAGGCGACGAAGATGAACGCGCCGGACAGCGCGGCCACTTCGGCGAACGGCGCGATCCCGGCCGCATCGACCGCTGCGGCCGATCCGGTCGCCAGCATGACCGAGGCGATGGCGCCCGCGACGCCGTATAGCGTCGTGTTGCGGCGGATCTGGTAAAGCTTGTTGCGGACGGTCATCTCGCAAAGGAGAAGGCGCATCGCGAACCATTGATAGGCGATCGTCCACACGCCCGCCTCTTCCTTCAGTTCGTTCGCCTGATGCATGCGCATATTGCGCTCGACATTCATCGCGCGGCGCTTTGCAACCTGAAAATTCTGGTTGATGCGCGAGAACTTCGACGTGATGTAATTATCAAGGCCGAGCAGGTTCTGTTGCTGCGTCACCTTGTAGGGCCAGTGATAGAGCAGCATCAAAAGCCCAAGACCGAAAAGGAGCGCAAGCGCTTCGAGCGCATAACGCCCCGCGCCGACGGCGGCCAGCGCGAGCTGCGCATCGAGCCGCGGCGCCGCCAACGCTGCCGCGGCGAAGGCTGCCGCAATCGTCGCCGCGAGCAACAAGGGCGTGTAGAGAAGGAAAAGCCGCGCCGTATTGGCGTTCAGCTCGCGACGAAACTGATCCATGATCTTGAGAAAATTCGCGTCCGCCGATCCTTCCGCCTTGCCGAGAACCTGATCGACGTAATCCTGCTCGACTTCCTCGTAGAAAAAATCGGCGCGCGCAAAAAGCGGAAACGGATAGGTGTAAAATTTCGCCGCTTCCGCCGCATAATCCTTCGCTTCTTCAAGCGTCAGATCGGCGGCGGTGCGTTCGACGAGCGTCGGGCGGGCGAGCCTTTTGAACGGCAAAGACCGTATCTCGCCGGGACCGACGCGTTCGTCTTCATAATGATCGCCATGCTCGCCGGCTTCTCTCGCGACGAAGCCTGCGCCGCTTTTTTCAACCGCTTTTGTCGATTGCCCGCGGAACAGCCGCGCCATCGCGCGGAACGGAGCGGTGAGAAAACGCAGGACCAGACCGAATGCACCCATCCTCGCCTCCTGTCGTTATTTTCGACGTGGTGACGAAGGGCGGGAGCGTCAAGTGGCGCGGGCCGGTTTCGCGGGCTTTCCGGCGAGCGGCGAACGCTAGTCGCGCAAGGAGATGGCGCCCGACCCGCGCGCGCTGAGCGATTTGCGCAAATTCGCCGCCTGCGCCCTAATGGGATCGGGCGTCTGTCTGGAAGCGAGAAGCTGTTCAACGACGGTCAGCGCGCCGATCGGATCTTTCGCCCGCCCGTCGCCGCGCGAGAGCGCCACCGCATAAAGAAGCGCCGCTTGCGGATCGCCGGCGCGCATGCCCTTCTCGAACCAGTCGGCCGCAACGCCCGGCGCATCGCCGCGATGCACGATGAGCCCCATCGCCGCAAAGGCGGGCCCAAACCCTGCTTCGGTCGCCGCGCGCATGGCGGCGGCGGCTTTTTGCGGATCCGGCGCGCCCAGCACCGGCGAATCGTAAAGCAGCGCCATATGATAGGACGCCTCGCCATGACCTTGCGCGGCGGCGCGCATGAAATTCTTCGCTGCATTCTCATAGCTTTGCGGCAGCCCGTCGCCGTTCAGCCAGGCGACGCCGAGAAAGAACTCACCATCGGCGTCATTCTTGGCGGCGGCTTTTGCAAAATGGTGTGAGGCGGCGATGCGATCTTCCGCGACGCCGACGCCTTCCGCATACATGAGGCCGAGCTTGACGTCGGCGCGCGGATCGCCCTGCGCCGACGCGAGGCGGAACCAACCGGCGGCGCGTTCATAGTCGGGGTAGACGCCGCCGCCTTCGAAAGCGAGAACGCCGAGCGCGATCTGCGCGTCGGCGCTGCCGGCGATCGCGGCGTCGCCGTAATAGCGGAGCGCAGCGCCGATATCGGCCCTGACGCCAAGCCCTTTCTCGTAAAGATAGCCGAGGAGATGATTGGCCGCCGGATCATTCTTCTTCGCCAGCGGCTCTGCGAGCGCGCGCGCCTTTTCGTAATCCTTGTCGAGCAGCGCCTGATGGGCGAGATCCATCTGCAATTTAGCAGAACCGGTCGATGCGTTCTGTTGCGCGTTCTGTTGTGAGGGCGCAGGCGAATTAACCAAGGTTTGAAGCGCCTTTGGCGACGACATCTCGCGCCTCGACGCGCCGCCCGATTGCGCCATCGCGGGACATGCCGCAAGGAATGCGGCCGCCGCCGCGAGAATTCGCCGGGTTGAACAGGCCATTCGACGTCGCCTCAGTGAACTGACATGTCGATCAGCAGCATCAACCGTGCCGCTCGCGCGCCGCGCGCGCGAGCGATTCATTGAGACGGCGAACCGCGTTTTCCGGCCCGTCATCCGCGCGCCAGACCGCGCTGGAAACGGCGATAAAGTCGGCGCCGGCGCGCACGACATCGCCGCAATTGCCGGCGGTCAATCCGCCGATCGCAACGCAGGGGACCGTCGTCGCCAGCGACCAGTTTTCGATCAGCGAGATTTCGGCGCGCGTCCGGGTCGATTTCGTATCCGTCGGAAAGAATGCGCCGAAAGCGACATAGTCCGCCCCGGCCTCGCCCGCGCGCAAGGCGAGATCATAGGAATTGTGGCAGGTGACGCCGATTGTCGCGTCGGGCCCGATAATCCTGCGCGCGTCCGCATAGCTTGCGTCCCCCTGCCCGATGTGGACGCCGTCGGCCCCGGCGCGCCTGGCGATATCCGGACGATCATTGACGATAAAGTGGACGCCCGAAGCCTGGAGGACGTTTCGGATCGCATCCGCCATTTTCAGAATGTCATCGTCGCTCGCGGAAACGCCCTCGGGAGACTTCATCCGCAATTGCAGGCAGGCGACGTCGCCGCCGGAAAGCGCCGCTTTCACGCTTTCGACAAAGCGCCCGCAATCCGGGATCAGCGGCGGCGAAATGAGATAGAGGCGGCAGGGTTCACTCATCCC
Organism: Parvularculaceae bacterium; assembly: GCA_020446725.1. Classification (GTDB taxonomy): domain Bacteria; phylum Pseudomonadota; class Alphaproteobacteria; order Caulobacterales; family Parvularculaceae; genus Amphiplicatus. The sequence continues at coordinate 7,841 of JAGRED010000147.1, forward strand.
TGACGCATAGAATGCCTGCGGACGAAATGGGAGGCCCGCCATGCATTTCGCTGCGGCCGCGACGGCCGGGACGCCGCCCGGCAGCGCTTGGGCGCCGGCTTCGGCAGGGCGATCAGGCCGCCTGGGCGAGGCCTTTGGTCTGTTCGCGTTCCGACTGGGTCGCTTTCACCTTCGGCCGCAACACGCTGTGTTTGTCCGCATAAGGAATAGCGTCGTAAACGGTCGGCTCGATGAAGCCGAGATCGGCGCGAACCTCTGCGAGCGGGCGCTTCAAAAGCGCCTCGACATCGTGCTGAAGGAGGAAATCGACCTTGTCGCCCATCTCCGCCGCCTGCCGCGCCGCTTTCAGGATCGGCATCGACCAGCGCTCAAGCTTGATCGCCGAAAGTCCCATGAACACAATGAGGCGGAGACCCGGATTTCCCGTCTGGCGGCGCGTGAAGACGAGATTGCAGATTTCGCCGAGCGGGTCGCGGCCGTAGCCCGTAATGACGTGCCAAAGGTCGTGACTGACTTCGAGATGCGTGAAGACGCGGCGGAACGCGTCAAGTTCTGGATAGTCTTCCATGCCGACGCCGGCTTCGTCCGCAGCGTCGATGAGGCCCTGCGGCGTGAAACCCGCTTCGTCCATGAAATCGACATAGGCCTTGCCGAAAGAGCCTTCCGGATAAGTTCTGAGGCTCGCAAAATCGCCGAGGATCTCTTCGAGTTTCACTTCGCCTTCGGCGACCCGGCGGCCATAGGGCGTCGAGACGAATTTCTCGAACAGGCGCCGGCTTGAATCCTTCGAGAGCGCGGTGACGACTTCGAAGACCTGGCGCGTGTCATCCTTGTTGAGGATGAGTTTCACCGCCGAAACGAGGGCGTGCAACGGGCGGAATTCGGGGCTTGGCGGGGTCGCGAAGCCTTCCACGTAAACGAGGTCTTCGGCGCTGATTTCAATCGGAGCTTGTTTCATCTGGCTGCGTCCCGGCTGTTTTTCATTAATTACACTGGGTAGTTTACTTCTAGTTACCGCTTCAAATGAATTTTTCAAGACGAAGCCCGCCGGATTAGGTAGGCTTTCTACCAGCGACGGGGAGAAAACCGATGAAAACCGTCTTGATCGCGCTGTTTTTGTGCCTTGCCGCCGCCTGCGCGCCCAAAGATGCCCCTCATGCGCCGCCGTCGACAGCGGTCGCCGGCGCCGGCGATGAGGCCGCGGTTCGCGCCGGCGTCGAGGCGCTCCTTCATGAGTGGAGCGCCGCCGGTTCCGAAGGCCGGTGGGACGACCTCAAGGCGCTGTATGCCGACGATCCCGGCTTTGCATGGATTGAGAACGGCGCGGTCGCTTACCGCGATCATGCGAGCGTCATCGCGGGCGTCGATCAGGTCGTCGCCATGAATGCGACATTGAAGAGCGACGTTCGCGACATTGTCGTAACGCCGATCTCGGCCGACGCCGCCGCCTTCCGGTCGTCGGTTGAATTCGCCTTCACGTCGTCAGCGTTCTCATTCGACTTCGACGGCGCCTTCACCGGCGTCGCCGTCATGCGCGAGGGAAAATGGCGTTTCCTGCAGGGCCATTTGTCCAAGGCGGACGACGATAGAGGCTGACGCCGCAGCAGCAAAACGCTGCGGCTTTCAGGTCCTGACTAACGTCAACCGGTTTCGCCGGGGATCAACCGGCGCGCGACGCCTCAAAAATGCTGTCGATGGTCGCGGCGAGCGTCGCGTCGAACGCGTCATCGCTCTGGCCGGCCGAGAGCCCCTCGGTCAGCGCGCGCGAAAAGCTCGCGATCATGCCCTTGTTCTTGGCGAGCATCGCATTCGCTTCATCGCGCGAATAGCCGCCGGACAGCGCGACGACGCGCATGACGCGCGGATCGTCGATGAGCGGCTTGTAGAGGTTGGCCTTTGTCGGCAGCGACAGTTTCAGCATGATCTGCTTGCCGGCGGGAACGCCGTCGAGATTCTTCTTGATCTCCGCAAGCAGGATGTCTTCCGCCGCCGCCTTGTCGGGGATGGTGATCGTCACTTCGGGTTCGATGATCGGCATGAGGCCGTGGCCGAGGATCTGGCGCGCGACTTCAAATTGCTGAGCGACATTGGCGGCGATGCCTTTCGGGTTCGCCGCGTCGATGACCGAGCGCATCTTCGTGCCGAAAACGCCTTTCGCCCTGGCGCGCTCAAGCAGGGCGTCGAGCTTAGGCATCGGCTTCATCAGTTTGACGCCGTCCGTGGCGTCGGCGAGCCCCTGATCGACTTTCAGGAACGGCACGACGCCGCGCTTTTCCCACAAATACTGCGCCGTCGGCACGCCGTCGATTTCGCCGTCCATGGTGCGTTCGAAAAGGATCGCCCCCATGACCTTGTCGCCCGTGAAGGCCGGCGATTTGATGATGCGCGCGCGCATGTCGTGAATGAGCGAATACATTTCCGCTTCATCCGCCCAGGAACCTTCCTTGATCCCGTAAAGCTTCAGCGCTTTCGGCGTCGACCCGCCCGACTGATCGAGCGCGGCGATGAACCCGTCTTTGTGAGCGGCCTGGTCGGCCATTTTTTCGTGCGACATAAATCCTCCCTCAACTCTACTTTTTCAGCGCGGCGACGCCGGGCAATTCCTTGCCCTCGAGCCATTCAAGAAATGCGCCGCCCGCCGTCGAGACATAGGTGAAATCGTCTTCAACGCCAGCGGCGCTGAGCGCTGCGACCGTGTCGCCGCCGCCCGCGACGGCGACGAGATCGCCGGCTTTGGCGCGCTTGGCGGCAAACCGCGCCGCTTCCACCGTCGCCGTGTCGAACGGCTTGGTTTCAAAAGCGCCGAGCGGCCCGTTCCAGACTAGCGTTTTCGCCTTTTCAATCCGCGCCGCGACAGCGTCGACGCTGTCGGGCCCTAGATCGAGGATCATCTGATCCGGATCGACTTTGTCCGCGCTCCTGACTTCGTGAGCCGCGCCCTCTTTGAATTCTTTCGCGACAACGACGTCGACCGGCAGAACGATTTCGCAATCGCTGTCCGCAGCCTGCGCCATGATTTCCCGCGCCGTATCGGCAAGATCGGGCTCGCATAGGGATTTGCCGACAGCAACGCCCTTGGCGAACAGGAACGTGTTCGCCATGCCCCCGCCGACGACAAGGATGTTCGCCTTGCCGACAAGATTGAGAAGGAGTTCGATCTTCGTCGAGACTTTGGCGCCGCCGACCACCGCCATCAAAGGACGTTCGGGATTCGACAGGGCGGCGGCGAGATAATCGAGCTCTTTTTCCATCGCCCGGCCTGCGGCCGACGGAAGGACGTGCGCAAGCCCCTCCGTCGAGGCGTGCGCGCGATGCGCGGCGGAAAAGGCGTCGTTCACATAGACGTCGCCGTTCTCGGCGAGCGCTTTGACGAATTCAGGATCGTTCTTTTCCTCGCCGGCGTGAAAGCGCGTGTTCTCAAAAACCGCGACGTCGCCGCCGATCATCTTCGAGGCGACTTTGTTCGCCGCCTCGCCGATGCAGTCTTCAGCGAAATCGACCGAGCCGCCCAGCAACTGTTCAAGCTTCTTGGCGACCGGCTTCAGGCTTTCCTTCGGATCGACTTTCCCCTTCGGCCGGCCGAAATGCGAAAGTAGGATGACTTTCGCGCCTTTCTTCGACAGCTCCTGAATGGTCGGCAGCGCGCGCTCGATGCGCGTCGCGTCGGTGACGACGCCGTCCTTCGTCGGAACGTTGAAGTCGACGCGCAAGAGCACACGCTTGCCGGCGACATCCAGATCGTCGATCGTTTTAAAACCGGACAAATCCGTCTCCTAGATGAGTTTGCCCAGCTCCAGCGCGACGTCGCTCATGCGCGTCGAGAAGCCCCATTCATTGTCGTACCAGGTGAGAATGCGACAGATGCCGCCATCGACGATCTGCGTCTGCGGCAGCGCGAAGGTCGACGAATGCGGATCGTGCATGAAGTCCGAGGAGACAAGCGGCTTGTCGGTGTAGGCGAGAACGCCCTTCATCGGGCCGTCGGCGGCCTCAATAATCGCCTTGTTGATTTCATCGACCGACGTCGCGCGCTTCGGCGTGAAGACAAGATCGACGACGGAAACGTTCGGCGTCGGCACGCGGATCGACGAGCCGTCGAGTTTTCCTTTGAGCGCCGGAATGACGAGGCCCAGGGCTTTCGCCGCGCCGGTCGAGGTCGGGATCATCGACATCGCCGCGGCGCGCGCGCGATAGAGGTCCTTGTGCATCGTATCGAGCGTCGGCTGGTCGCCCGTATAGGAGTGGATCGTCGTCATGTATCCGCGCTCGATCCCGATCGCGTCATGGAGAACCTTCGCGACAGGCGCGAGGCAATTCGTCGTGCATGAACCGTTCGACACGATGATGTCGTCCTTGGTCAGTTCCGAATGGTTGACCTTGAAGACGATCGTCTTGTCGGCGCCGTCGGCAGGCGCGGAAACGAGAACGCGCTTGGCGCCGGCGGCGAGGTGGGCCGAGGCTTTTTCCTTGCTGGTGAAAATGCCGGTGCATTCAAAGACGATGTCGACGCCGAGGTCTTTCCAGGGGAGCTTCGACGGATCGCGCTCGGCGAACACCTTGATCGGGCCGCGGCCGGCGTCGATCGTGTCGGCGGTTGTTTTCACCGCCACCGGAAAACGGCCGTGCACGGAATCATATTGAAGGAGGTGCGCATTCGTTTCGACCGGGCCGAGATCATTGATCGCGACGACGTCAATTCCCTTGCGATCGTTCTCGATCATCGAGCGCAGGGTCAGCCGGCCGATCCGCCCGAACCCGTTAATCGCAACCTTGAGCGCCATCTTTTTACTCCTTATCGATCAATTGTTTGGCCGCCGCCGCAACGGCGTCGGCGGTGATGCCGAAATGCTTGTAAAGCTCGGGCGCCGGCGCCGAGGCGCCGAAACCGGACATGCCGATGAAAACGTCCTTCCTGCGGAGGAACAAATTCCAGCCCTGGCGGACGCCCGCCTCGATCCCGATGCGCGGCGCTTTGCCAAGCACGGATTTCTTATACTTTTCGCTCTGCGCGGCGAAAAGCTCAAATGAGGGCGCTGAAACGACGCGGGCGCGAATCTTGCCGCAGGCGAGGGATTTTTGCGCATCGAGCGCGATTTCGACTTCCGATCCCGTCGCGATGAGAATGACGTCAGGGTCCGGCGCATCCGCCAGAACATAGGCGCCCCTCGCCGAGAGATTTTCATCCGAATGCGTCAGGCGCGCCGGCGCGAGGTTCTGCCGCGTCAGCGCCAGCACGCTCGGCGTCTTGTCCTGCGCAAGCGCTATCGACCAGCATTCGGCGGTTTCAACGGCGTCGGCCGGCCGCAGGACGCGAAGGTTCGGAATGGCGCGCAGCGCGGCGAGGTGTTCGACCGGCTGATGGGTCGGCCCGTCTTCGCCGAGGCCGATCGAATCGTGCGTCATCACATAAACAACGCGCAGCCCCATCAGGGCGGAGAGGCGGATCGACGGACGGCAATAATCCGTGAACACCATAAACGTGCCGCCATAGGGAATGACGCCGCCATGCAACGCCATCCCGTTCATCGCCGCGGCCATGCCGTGCTCGCGAACGCCGTAATAGACATAACGGCCCGCGTAATTTTCCGCCGTCAGCGGCTCAAGCGCTTTCGTCTTCGTGTTGTTCGACCCGGTGAGGTCCGCCGATCCGCCGATCGTTTCCCCAACAACGCTGTTGATGACTTCAAGCGCCATCTCGGACGCCTTGCGCGTTGCGACTTTGGGCGGTTCCGCCGCGAGTTTCTTCTTATAGGCGCCGAGCGCCGCATCGAGGACGCCGGCCGCATCCCCCTTGAGCGCCGCCTTGAACGCATCGCCGTTCGAAGAAGCCGCCAGACGGCGCTTCCAGTCGTCACGGACAGCGCGGCCGCGCGCGCCGACGGCGCGCCACGCGGAAACGACATCCTCCGGAATTTCAAACGCCGGATAGGGCCAGTCGAGCGCCTTGCGCGCGGCGGCGACTTCATCGGCGCCGAGAGGGCTGCCATGTGTCGACGACGTGCCCTCTTTGTTGGGCGCACCCTTGCCGATCACGGTCCGCGCCGCGATCAGCGTCGGCCTGTCCGCGGACTGCGCCGAGGCGAGCGCGGCCGAAACCGCTTTGCGGTCGTGACCGTCGACCCGCATTGTCGACCAGCCTGACGCCTCGAAGCGTTTCAACTGGTCGGTCGAATCGGCGAGGCCGACCTTGCCGTCGATCGTGATGTTGTTGTCATCCCAAAGGACGATGAGCTTTTTCAGCCTTAGATGGCCGGCGAGCGAAATCGCTTCCTGGCTGACGCCTTCCATCAGGCAGCCGTCGCCGGCGATGACATAGGTTTTGTGGTCGACGAGATCGGCGCCGACCCGCGCTGAAAGATGCGCCTCGGCGATCGCCATGCCGACCGCATTGGCGATGCCTTGTCCCAACGGCCCGGTGGTGGTTTCGATCCCCGGCGCATGACCATATTCGGGATGGCCGGCCGTCTTCGCGCCAAGCTGGCGGAAATTCTTGAGATCCTCGATCGTCATGCCCGGATAGCCGGTGAGATAGAGGAGCGAATAGATCAGCATCGAGCCGTGGCCGGCGGACAGGACGAACCGGTCGCGGTCCGGCCAGTCGGGATCGGCCGCGTCGAACGTCAAGAATTCGGTGAACAGGACGCTCGCGGCGTCCGCCATGCCCATCGGCATGCCGGGATGACCCGATTTCGCGCGCTCGACAGCGTCCATCGACAGCGCGCGAATGGCGTTCGCCATCCGGCCGAATAGGTCATCGCTGATCTGCGCGGGTGCGCCGCCGCCATTTGCCGCCATGGAGTCCCTCAAGGCCGACGCGGGGAATATGAACGCGGCGCCGGCGCGCGCCTCGGTGCGTTTTCGCGGGCTTCATGCCTTGCGCGCTTGTAAGGGTCAAGGCCCGCTCCTTCGAGCCTGCGCGGGTGGACAAGCCGGGCCGACGAAGCCCAAAATCAGCTTCGGTTTTGGGTCGTTTGAGCATGGGCGCCTTGGAAAAATCAGTCAGAAAGCTCGCCGGGGCGCTCGACGCCCTTGAGGAGAAACTCGAAGACCGCCTGTCGGACCTTTCGGCGAAAGGCGAGACGATCGAGCAGGCGAAGATCCGCGCGCGCACGGCGAAGACGCAGGCCTCGGCCGCCGCCGAAGACCTCTCCGACGCCATACGCGAACTCAAAACCTTGCTGACGCCGGAAAAGGGAGCCTGAGGCGATGGCGCAAGTTGACGTCCTGGTGAATGACCGGCTGTTCAAGGTCACCTGCGAAGACGGGCAGGAACAGCGCCTCACAACGCTCGCCGCCCATCTCGACCGTCATGTTCAGGAGCTTGTGCGCGAACTCGGCCAGATCGGGGACACGCGCCTGCTTCTGCTCGCCGCGCTCACCGTTTGCGACGATCTCTTTGACGCCAAAGCGCGCATCGACGAGCTTGAATCAGGCGGGGAAGAACTCGACGCCGCGACGATCGGCGGCGCGACGCGCGTCATCGACGCCGCCGCCAAGCGGGTCGACGCCATGGCGAAAAGACTTGTCGAGGCGTGAGCGGGCCCCAGTTCTAGAACACCGTCATGATGTCGGCGAGTTTCTTTTTCTTCAGCGCGTGATTTGGAATGACCGCATCTTCGCCGGGGCGTCCGACGACGATCAGGAGATAGGGCTTTTCGGTCTGCGGGCGGCCGAGCTTTTCCGACAGGAATGTCATCGGATTGGGCGTATGCGTTAATGTCGCGAGCCCCGCGTGATGCAAGGCCGCGAGAAGAAACCCGCAGGCGATGCCGACGCTTTCATTGATGTAGTAGTTTTTTCGATTGTCGCCGACGTCGGGCCCGCCCCTTTTCTGCGCGAAGACCGCTATCAACCACGGAGCGACTTCAAGAAACGGCTTGCTGTCGTCCGTTCCGAGCGGTTCAAGCGCTTCGAGCCATTCATCGCCGGCGCGACCGGCGTAAAAGGCGCGCTCTTCCGCTTCCGCGGCGGCCCGGATTTCTGCTTTCGCCGCCGCATCGCCGACGACGACGAAATGCCAGGGCTGATGATTGGCGCCGGACGGGGCGCGCGCCGCCGCCGCAACGCAGTTTTCAATTATTTCGAGCGGGACTGGGTCCGGGCGGTAATCCCTGATCGTATGCCGCCGGGATATCTCATCGAGGAAAGCGCGCGACCGGTCGCGCATGTCATCAATGGCGCGCTCGGTGAAATCGCCAAGCGCCGAAAGGCGCGTGAATGGGTGCGTCGTCACTCGGTATCCGCAAA
>JAGRED010000148.1 GCA_020446725.1 Parvularculaceae bacterium
CGAATGCGCATTGACGCATCGCCCTGCCGCTGTTTACCCAATTCAGAACGATTTCGCCATGGAGAGAGACATGAAGATCGCGCCCGCTCGCCGCCGCCTTATCGCACGCGCGCTGACCGCCGCGCTCGCAGCCGGCGCGCTGTCAGGCTGTGGCGCGCCTGAGGCGGCGACATCGACCGGCGCACCCGTCGACACGTCCGCGAAAGCTTCGGGCGCAGCGACGGCGAACAAACCCGGCAAAGGCGGCGGCGATCCGAAACTTCAGACGACGCTCGCCGAACCGGCGCCGGAGGGCGCGCTTGCGCTCACCGTCGAGACGCTTGCCGAGGGCCTCGTCAACCCGTGGTCGATCGCGTTCCTGCCCGACGGCTCCCTTCTCGTCAGCGAACGCGAAGGGCGTCTGCGCGTTATCCGCGACGGCGCACTCGTCGCGGCGCCTGTCGCCGGCGTCCCTGACGTCGTCGCATGGAACCAAGGCGGGCTTTTCGACATTCTTCCGCATCCGGACTTCGCATCGAACCATATTCTTTATCTTTCATACGCTCACGGAACGAACGAAGCGAATGCGACGCGCATCGCGCGCGCCGAATTTGACGGCGCGGCGCTCGTCAATCTGACGCCGATCTATGACGCCGCGCCGACCAAGGACACCGGCCACCATTTCGGCGCGCGGCTCGCCTGGGGAGGCGACGGCAAGCTTTACGCAACGATTGGTGAAGGATCAAAATACAAGGAACGCGCGCAGGACATGACGTCGAGCTTCGGCTCCGTCGTCCGGCTCAATGAAGACGGATCAATTCCGGCGGACAATCCGACATTCGGAAACGGCGAACGCCCGGAGCTTTTCACCAAGGGTCACCGCAACGGCCAGGGTCTCGCTTTTGACGCTGCGCGCGGCGTCCTGTGGGAGCATGAGCACGGCGCGCGCGGCGGCGATGAAATCAACATCATCGAAGCGGGCAAGAATTACGGGTGGCCGCTCGCAACCTATGGCGTCGATTATTCCGGCGCGCGCGTGACGCCCTTCACCGAAGTCGAAGGGACGCAGCAGCCGTTCAAATACTGGACGCCGTCGATTGCGCCGTCAGGCCTCGCCGTCTATCGCGGCGCGCTTTTCCCCGCCGACTGGGACGGCGATCTTCTCGTCGGGGCGATGGCGGGTCTCGCCCTGCACCGCGTCGATCTCGACGGCATGACGGTCGCCGGCGAAGAGCGCTATCTGATCGGCGAGCGCATCCGCGACGTCAGGGTCGGCCCGGACGGCGCGATCTATGCGACGACGGAAGATCGCGGCGGCGCAGCGGTCGGCAAAGTGCTCAGGATCACGCCCGCACAATAGGCTTATTCGAGCCGCGACGGCCCCATCATCGCGAGGCGCACCAACGCCGCGGCGCAGCCGGCGATGATAAGAAGGCCGGGCGCGCCGCCGAGATTTGAGAGCATTCTCACCCCGTCGACGCCGTTCGTCGCCGTCATCACAAAAGCGACGGCGCCGATTAGGACGCCCCAGAAAATCTTGATGGGGAGACCGGCGCCCCTCGGTTCTTCCGGTTGCGTTCGCCAGTCGAGGCAGACGCTGGCGATCGAATGCGTGTTTGAATCCATCGCGGTGACGAAGGAAATGAAAGTCGTGAAGAGAAAGGCGGCGATGACGACGCCGCTCAAGGGCAAGACGTTGAAAAGCGCATAGGCGACGGCTTCCGGCCCTTCTTCGTCCAGCGCCGCCGTCAGCGCGCCGCCATGCAGGTCCGCGTCGATCGCCGCGCCGCCGAAAATCGCCATCCACGTCATGCCGAAAAGCGCGGGCAGCGCCATGGTGAATATGATGAACTCGCGCACGGTGTAACCGACGGCGATGCGCCCGAGAAAAAGCGCGGTGATCGGCGCCCAAGCGAGCCAGTTGGCGAAATAAAACGTTGTCCAGTCGCGCTTCCACTCCCCGTCGCCGCCGACGATAAGACCGATGCTGCGCGGCACGAATTCGGCGCCGTATTCTCCAGCGCTCGAAAAAGCGAGCCGGATGATGTGAAGCGTCGGACCCGCGATGAACACGAACAGTACAAGCGCGAAAAAAATCCTGATGTTTATGTCGGAAAGAACCTTGATGCCGCGCTGAAGCCCGCTGACCGACGAAACGACATAGGTCGCAACGATGAGGGCGGTCACGATGAGCCTGATGAGCGGGCCGTCGCTTAACGGCGTCCGGTCGACGACGCCGCCGACGAGCGTCATGACGCCCGCGCCAAGAGAGGCGGCGACGCCCGCGACAAGCGCGAACAGCGCCGCCGCGTCAATGATTGCGGCCCCGGTTCCTTTCGCGAGCGGCCCCATCGAAAGGCCGAGCGGCCCGCTCAACGAGTAAGCGGATTTCAGATTGTGATAGCTGAGTGCGAATGCGAGGGACGGCACGGCGTAGAGGCAATAGGGCGTGATCGCCCAGTGCATATAGAGCGTCGACAGGGCGAATTCCGACGCCGCGCCCGTTCGCGGCTCCGCATGAGCGAAATCCGGCGGCGCATTCAGATGATAGATCGGCTCGGCGGTTCCCCAGAATAGAATGCCTGTCGCGATCGTCGTGCAGAGCGTGATCGCGAACCAGTGCCAGCGCCTGAGAATGGGTTTTGCGTCCGCGCCGCCGATACGCACGCCGCCGAGCGGCGAGATGAAAATGGCGCCGATCAACAGCACCGCGCCGAACGCGGCGACGCCGATCAACGGGCCGAGGCGCAGCAGAATCCAGTCATTGATGCGGCTCGCAAAGGCGAGAAAATCATCGAAATCGACGATGCTCGCGACAAGCGCGACGAGCAGAATGACCGCGGGCGGCCAGAACACCAAAGGGCGAATATGTCGGAGGGCTCCTCGAAGGATCGGCCCGGCTCCTCAAAACGGCAGGACCCTCTTCGCCCATATGGCCCGGAATTGCAAAACCGCCGCTCCAGCGCCGCGAGCGCCGAATTTATTCTTCGAGCTGGCGGATCCAGGCCCTCACCATTGCAACGACGTCTTTTTCATATTTTCGCGCGTCGTCAGCCGACTTCAGCGTCAGCACGCAACGATCCTGCGCCGCCCATTTCAACAGCTTGTGCGGATCGTCCAATGCGAATTTCCGCGGCGCGGCGAGCGGTTTCGCGCCGGTGTGGAAGACAAGCGCGATTGCGGTCGGCGGATGCAGCTTGAAGGTGACGAAGTGCTCGGCGAGTTTGAAGCTCGGCGCATTCCATTTGATCTCTTCCTCGATGCGAGAATCAGCGCCCTTGATCGCTCGCCTCAAGCGGTCGACGCCGTCCTTGTGCGGATGATCAAGCGCGGCCATGAAATCGTCGACGCCGCCTGCTTTCGCGCGCGATTTGCTCTTAGCCATGGAGATCGCTCCTTCCGGCCTTGCCGGCTCGAGCAGCTTTGGACGGATCAGGCTTTCTTTCGCCGCCCCAGCCACCAGAGGCGCAAAATGCCGAGCACGATGAGGCCGAGAATGAAGAACGGCCAGGTGCGCGCAACGAAATTCACCGCATCGGCAAGCGACTGCATCGAGGTTCGCCCGAAAGATTGAAACGCCTCGCCGAGCGGCTTCCACATGCTGACGGACGTTTCAGGATCCGACGAATAGGAGATCGACAGCGCAGACATCGCGACGCGCGCTTTCGCAGCTTCAAGCGAGGCGGTCATCGAATCGATTTCACCCTGCACGTCGGCGAGCGCGCGTTCGGCGGCGAGCACGTCATTGAGCGATCCCTCGCGCGTTTCGAGAAGGTTCCTGATCCGCTCGCGAAGCGTTTTCTTCGCTTCAAGCCGCGCCGACGTGTCGATGATGTATTGCGTCAGGTCTTCCGTCGACACCGTGTTCGCCGTCAATTCGCCGCCGGACTTTTCCGCATCCGATGCGACGCCGCCGCGAAACGTTTCAAGCCATTTCGGTTCCGCGCGCAGATTGAGATAGCCCGAAACATGATCATCGCCATACGAATTCACCGATGAGCCCATAACCTGGCACACGCTCGGCCCCGCCTCGACGCAAGCGCGTTCATGCGCCGCAACGAGCGGCGCAATCGCGGTCTTCGGCGCCTTGATCCCCATCGAATAGGAATAAGCGAGCATCACGCCCGCGTTCGCGACCTCGCCGCCGGGCGCGGGCGCCGGCGGCGCGATGTCGGCGCCGCCATAGGCGGCCGACCGGCCGACCGCCATATCCGCCATCGGAGCCTCGGCTTCTGCGACGCCTGGCGCATAAGCCTCATCGCGCGAACAAGCGGCGGCGAGCGACATGGCGGACGCCGCCATCAGCGTCAGGCGAATGCGGCGAAACGACATCGAAACCCCCTTGCGGTCGGATGACCATTAAACAGGCCGTCATTCTATAGGCGAAGCGAATGGCGATCCAGCGGCGCGAATGCGGCGAAAAATGGCGCATGAATGAAAACGGCGCATGGGAATGATTCCCATGCGCCGTATTTTCGGCCGTCTTGAAGGCGCTTATTCGCCGGCGGGCGCTTCGGCGGCGGCTTCAGCGCCAGATTCAACACCGGCGGCCGCTTTTTCGGCGCGCTCTTTCGCGCGTTCCTGCGCTTTCGCTTTCGGCTGCGCCTTCTGCGGGTTGTCGCCGTGTTTCCAGTTCGCAAGGCCCTGCGCGGTCAGGAAACGCGCGACGCGATCGGTCGGCTGCGCGCCCTTGTCGAGCCAGTATTTCACGCGCTCGGCATCGAACTGAACGCGTTTGTCATCCGTCTTGCCGAGCAGCGGATCGAACGTGCCGAGCTTTTCGATATAGCGGCCATCGCGCGCGGAATGAGAATCCGCTGCGACGATGTGATAGAAGGGACGCTTTTTGGCGCCGCGACGGGCGAGACGAAGTTTCACTGACATTTGAGGTTTCCTTTCAACGAAGAGATTGCCTTATTTTTTCTTTCCAAGTCCCGGGAGCCCGAGCCCTGACGGGGCAGGTCCCAAACCTTTCATCGCGCGTTCAAGCGCATCGAAATCGACGTCTTCCGCAGCCGGCGCCTTGCCGCTTCCAAGCGCGGAGAGATCAGGCGCGCCGGCGCCCATGCCGGGCATCGCCCCGCCCACCCCGGCCATCTGCGCAGCGAGGCCTTTCATGCCGCCCTTGCCGAGTTTCTTCATCATGTCCGCCATCTGGCGATGCGCTTTGAGAAGCTTGTTCACATCCTGAACGGTCGTGCCCGAGCCCGCCGCGACTCGGATTTTGCGCTTGGCGTTCATCAGCGCCGGCTTCTTGCGCTCGGCTTTCGTCATTGACGAAATGATCGCTTCCTGACGCTTGATTTCGCCGTCGTCCAATCCGCCGGCGGCGTCGACCATTTTCTTCATCTTGCCCATGCCGGGCAGAAGTCCGAGGATCGCGCCCATGCCGCCCATATTGCGCATCTGGCGAAACTGATCGGCGAGGTCGTCAAGATCGAACTCGCCTTTCGCCATCTTCCTGGCGGCTTTTTCGGCCTTTTCGGCGTCGATCTGCTCAGAGGCTTTCTCGACCAGCGAAACGATATCGCCCATGCCGAGAATGCGGCCCGCCATGCGGCGCGCATCGAACGTATCGATCGCGTCGAACTTTTCGCCGACGCCGATGAACTTGATCGGCTTGCCGGTGACGGCGCGCATTGAAAGCGCGGCGCCGCCGCGCGCATCGCCGTCGACGCGCGTCAGGACGACGCCGGTGACGGGAAGGCGCGCCTTGAACCGGTCAGCGGTGTTGACCGCATCCTGCCCCGTCAACGCATCGACGACGAGCAACGTTTCGATCGGTTTCGTGATGCGATGAATGTCGGCGACTTCCGTCATCAGCTCTTCATCGATCGAAAGCCGGCCCGCCGTGTCGAGCATGACGACGTCATAGCCGCCGAGGCGCCCCGCCTCCATCGCACGCGCCGCAATCTGCTGCGGCGACTGGCCGGCGACGATCGGAAGCGTCTTGACGCCCGTCTGTTCGCCGAGAACTTTCAGCTGCTCCATCGCCGCCGGGCGCCGCGTGTCGAGCGAGGCCATGAGCACGCGCTTTTTCTCACGCGTCTGCAGCCGGTTGGCGATCTTCGCCGTCGTCGTCGTCTTGCCCGAACCCTGAAGGCCGATCATCAGGATCGGCGCCGGCGGCGCCATGGCGAGATCGAGGGCCCCATCGCCCCCTCCGTCATCCGCATCGCCGCCGAGCGTGTCGACAAGCGCGTCATGAACGATCTTGACGACCTGCTGGCCGGGCGTGACCGAGCGCAGCACCTCCGCGCCGACGGCGCGCTCGCGCACTTTCGAGATGAAATCCTTGGCGACCGGCAGGGCGACGTCAGCTTCCAGAAGCGCGACCCGCACCTCGCGCAGCGCGGCGTCGACGTCCTTCTCCTCAAGGGCGCCTCTGCCCCTGAGTTTCTCGAAAATCCCGCCAAGCCTGTCGCTCAGACTTTCAAACATCGCTTCCTCTCGGGCGCCCGATCCACCGCATTTGGGATCGAACCCTTTGATTCCAAACGTCGATCCGATCGTTTCCCGCACAAAGCAATGCGGCCGCTGTGAGGGCGTTACCCCGACAGCGGCGGCTCCCCGGCCCCGTCCCTTTTTCTCGTCAGGGGGTCGTGCCGGCAAAGCCTGGAAGACGAACTTCCGGATTTAAGGGGCGGTCTATAGGCCCGAGGA
>JAGRED010000149.1 GCA_020446725.1 Parvularculaceae bacterium
AAGCGCAAGGCTCAGGCTTTTTCATCGACACGGCCGGCCATGTCGTCACCAACAACCACGTTGTTGAAGGTGCGGACGACATCAGGATCCGCCTTGCGAACGGAAAAGAGATTCCGGCGAAACTTGTCGGCACTGATCCGTTGACCGATCTTGCGGTGTTGAAAGTCGATTTGCCGAAAGGCCAGGCGTTCGTTCAGTTTGCGGACGATGTTAATTTGCGCGTCGGCGACTGGGTGATCGCGGTCGGCAACCCGTTCGGGCTTGGCGGCTCGGCCACCAGCGGCATCGTTTCTGCAATCGGCGGCGAAAACCGCGAAGGCCAGTTCCTTGATTTCATCCAGATCGACGCGCCGATCAACCGCGGCAATTCGGGCGGCCCGACCTTTGACCTTCAGGGACGCGTCGTCGGCGTCAACACGGCGATCTATTCCCCGAACGGCGGCAGCGTCGGCATCGGCTTCGCAATCCCCGCGAAAGTCGCCAAGGAAACCGTCGCTCAGCTTATCGACACCGGGTCGGTGACGCGCGGCTGGCTCGGCGTTTCCATCCAGCCGGTGACGACGGAAATCGCCGCCGCGCTCGGCCGCAAGGATACGGACGGCGCGCTGATCGCGGAAGTGCTCGACGGGTCGCCCGCGCAGAAAGCCGGTTTTGAAAACGGCGACCTTGTGCTGAAACTCAACGGGCGCGGCATTGCGAGCCCGCGCGATCTGACGCGCTCGATCTCCGCCATCTCGCCCGGTGAAAAGGCGAAAGTGTCGGTCTTGCGCAACGGCGCGGAAAAGCAGCTTGCGGTGACGCTCGGCCAGCGCGATCAGGAACAGGTCGCGGCGAATGACGATGCGCCGTCGCGCTCGGAAGATTCGCTGTCGAAGAGCGTCGGCCTTCGCGTCGCGGAACTTTCCGACGCGACGCGCCAGCAATTCCGCATCGCGGACGGCGTCAACGGCGTTCTTGTGACAGCGGTCAAGCCCGGCAGCGCCGCCGAAGAGGCGGGGCTGCGGCCTGGCGTCGTCATCTTGCAGGTTGACGGCGCGGCGGTGACGACGACCGCCTCCTTGAAATCGAAGGTCGCTGATGCGACGAAGTCGGGCAAGGAAGCCGTTCTGCTGCGGTTGCAGATCGGCTCGGCGAAACAGTTCAGCGCGTTGAAAATTGCGAGCAAGGAAGGCTGACCATTCGCCGCCGGCGTGCAAATGCGCCGGCGGCGTGCCATCCTGACGTCAAGGGAAATTGCGATGCGAATTCTGGTTGTTGAGGACGATGACGAGGCGGCTGCGCATGTCTCCAAAGGCCTGCGCGAAGCCGGTCATGTCGTCGATCATGCGATGGACGGCGAGGTCGGCCTCAACATGGCGGATGCGGGCGATTACGACGCCTATGTCATCGACCGCATGTTGCCCAAGCTCGACGGCGTGACGCTTCTGTCGCGACGGCGCGCGAACGGCGATGAAACGCCGGCGCTCTTTCTCTCCGCGCTCGGCGAAGTCGACGATCGCGTGAAGGGCTTCAAGGCGGGCGGCGACGATTATCTCGTCAAGCCCTATGCGTTTCCGGAGCTTCTGGCGCGCGTTGAAGCGCTCGGGCGTCGGCGCGCGCCGGCCGCGAATGTGACGACACGCTATGCCGTCGGCGATCTTGAAATCGACGTCATCACCCGCACCGTGCGGCGCGCCGGACGCAAGATCGATCTCCAGCCGCGCGAATTCCGACTGCTTGAATATCTGATGCGCCACGCCGGTCAGGTCGTGACGCGCACCATGCTGCTCGAAAATGTCTGGGAATATCATTTCGATCCGCAGACGAACGTTATCGACGTTCATATCTCCCGCTTGCGATCGAAAATCGACAAGGACTTCGACAGGGCGCTGCTGAAGACGATCCGCGGCGCCGGCTATACGATCGACGATTCCGATTGACGGCCGAGGTCTTGCGAGGCGTTGAAAGAGGGCCCATAAGCGGCCGTCCCCGAATGATTGGCGCGGCCGCCTTTAGCCGCCGCCCGCGCGAGCGTGATTGATGCTGCGGCTGCTGCGCACCACGACCTTCAGCTTCACGATCATTTACGTGTTCGTGTTCGCGATCGCCGTCGCGCTGCTCGGCTTTCTTTTTTACCAGAACACCTTCGGCGTCATGTCGAAACAGACCGATGCGATCATCGATCAGGAGATGGTCGTCCTGTCGGAAGTGTTCTCGACCGAAGGGGCGGGCGTTCTGCGTCGCGTCATCCGCGAACGCGCCGCGTGGCGCGACGACGGGCTTTACATGCTTATCGGCGCGCCGTCGGGCGCGGTTCTTTCGGGCAATCTCTCGGCGCTGCCGCCCGAGGCTCTGTCGGCGGGCGAGGGGTTTTTCAATTTCACGTTTGAACGGCCGCGCCTTGACGCCGCGGGGCGCGAGGTCGGCATCGAAACGCGCGAGGCGCGCGGCAAAATCCGACGTTTCAAGCCGACGCCGGATGCTGAAACCTCGTTCCTCGTTTTCGTCGCGCGCGACATCTCGACCCGCGAGGCGCTGCGGGAGCGCAGCCAGGCGCTGATGGCGCGCATCGGCGCGGTGACGATCGGTCTCGGCATCATCATCGGCCTCGTCTTCAGCCGCGCGCTTTTGCGCCGCGTCGATTCGGTGAACCGCACCGCGCGCGCGATCAGGGACGGCGATCTTTCAAAGCGGATCGCGCTGACGGGAGCGGGCGATGAGCTTGAAAGCCTCGCCATCAATCTCAACGCGATGCTCGACCAGATCGAGCGGTTGATGAGCGGCATGCGCGAGGTTTCGGACAATATCGCCCATGACCTTCGCTCGCCGCTTAACCGCATTCGCGGGCGGCTGACCGAAGCGCTCAAGGAAGGCGGACCCGAACGCGACGAGGCGCTTCGCGCGACGCTCACCGACGCTGAAAACATGATCATGACCTTCAATGCGCTCCTGTCGATCGCGCGCATTGAATCGGGCGAAGGCGCCGGCTCGATGGAGGCTGTCGATCTCGTCGCGATCGCGCAGGAAATGGTCGAACTCTATGAGCCGGCGGCGCAGGACGCCGGCTTCATCCTGCAATTGAGAACGGCGCCGGCGCCGCCGGTCCGCGGGTCGCGGTCGCTTATCAGCCAGGCGATCGCCAACATGCTCGACAACGCGCTGAAATACGCCGTCGGCGGCACGACCATCCGCATTGACGTGCGCAAGGGATCTGAAAACCGCGTTCTTCTTTCGGTTCTTGA
>JAGRED010000150.1 GCA_020446725.1 Parvularculaceae bacterium
GCGATCGCCGCGCTTGCGGCGGACTATCAGGACAATCCGGTTCGCGTCGCCGTCGCTCCCGTCGCGACGACCGCAGAACGGGTCGAGCAATTCGCCACTTTCGTTCGCGCCGGCGACAAGCAGGCGCTTCTGGCGATGGCGCTGAAGGAAAATTCGGTCGGCCGCGCGCTCGTTTTCACACGTACGAAACACGGCGCCGACAAAGTCGTCCGCAATCTTGAAAATGCCGGACTTTTCGCTGTCGCCATCCACGGCAACAAGAGCCAGCCCCAGCGTGTGCGGGCGCTTGAAGCCTTCCGCAGCGGCAGAACGAAAATCCTCGTTGCGACCGACATTGCGGCGCGCGGGCTCGATATCGACGGCGTCACTCATGTCTTCAATTACGAATTGCCGAATGTGCCGGAACAATATGTGCACCGCATCGGCCGCACGGCGCGCGCCGGCGCGGCGGGCGTCGCCATCTCCTTCGTCGCGGACGATGAGCGCAGCTATCTGCGCAGCATCGAACGATTGACGCGCCAGAGCATCGCGATCAACCCGTTGCCGGACGGGTTCACGGCGCCGGCGGCGCCGCAACCGGCCGCGGGCCCGCGAAAACCGCACCGCGGTCAGGGCGACAAGAAGCGTGGAAACAAGGGCGACGTGCGCATCAAATCAGACCGCGATCAACGCCAGTCGAACGACGGTTATTCGAACCGACCGAAACGCCGTCCGCGCCGCCGCTCGCGCGGCCCGCAGGGGCCCGACATCGCCGCGGCGTAACGATCCGCGCGGGAAACGCCGGCATTCGCATCGTCGGCGGTTTCCCGCATCCCTACAGGGAGGCAAACACCGATTTGGCGATCATCGCCGCTTCGGTCCTGTTGGCGGCGCCGAGTTTCTGAAAAATCCGGCCCATATGCCACTTTACCGTGTTCTCAGATATCTGAAGCTTTTCGCAAATTTCCCGGTTCTTGGCGCCCGTCGTCAGAATTCGAAGAACATCAATTTCCTTCGCGGTGAGTTCATCGAGAACGATTTTCTTGTCGGCGCCCTCATTGAGCGCATCGTTCGGATATGAAGCCGCGCGGAGAAGCTTCTCGATAAAGAGTTTCAGCTCAATGTCATTGGTCTTTCCAGCGCAAAGGCTGATCAGGTCGACCACGCGCGGTCCGCTGTCGAGCAGCGTTCGCACAAAGCGCGAGGGCCTGGCTATCTGAAGCGCTTTCAGCATCTCGTCGGCGGCCTGCTCGGTCTGACCGGCGCCGGCGAGCGCCGCGGCGCGCTTGGCGAGGATCTGAACATGACGACGGACGCGATTGTGGCGCAGCGAGGTGCCGGCGAGGTTTTGATAGATTTCCGCCGCTTTGCGCGGCTGCGCCGTCGCCAGCAACATTTCCGCGCAATAAAGCTCGCGCCAGAACGCCCGCCTGTCCCAGTTGTTCGCACTCTTGTCAGGCGCATCCGACCAGAGCGCCTGCGCATCGTCGTAGATCTCGACGGCCGCCGACATCGAGCCGCGATGAAGCTCGTGGACGAGCGCCGAATAGAGAACCTGCAAATGGATAAGGTCGTTGCCGATGTCGCGCGCATAGGCGATCGCGTCATTCAACGCCTCCCGCGCCGCCTCGGGCGAGGTTTTGCGGTTTAACAGGTGATATCGCGTCAGAAGCGCGTTCGCGTAGATTTCCGGTTCGCAGCAAAGCCGGCAATCGGCTAGGGTTCGCTCAAACTCGTTTTCATCTATCGGATCGTTCAGTTCATAGCGCAGGACATTGAGATACAAGCGCGCGATCGATGCGGGCAGGGAGGCGGCGCCAAGATCGGAGACGGCATGATCGAGCGCCGCCGAGAAATGCCGTTGCGCGGCCGTCGTCGTCCCATCGGCAAGCGACACCATGCCCTTGAACGCTTCCGCGAATACGACCCCGAAGACGGAGCGCGCGGAAAGATGCAAATCCCGCGCGATGGTCAGGGAGGCGCGCGCCTTGGCGTTGTCGCCAAGGATGAAATGGGCGTAGCCGACTATATTGTGCAACGAAGCGAGAAACGTCGTCCTGATCGGCTGCTTCCGCTCAAGGATGACGTCGCCTGCCTCGATCACGCCCGTCATGTCGCCGGCGCGGAAGCGGATGATCGCTTCCGACACGTCAAGCTCGGTCAGGAGCGTGCGCAATTCCTGCTCGGAATTGAAATGCCCGACGGCGTCCAGCGTGGCGATGATCTGCTTGCAGCGATCATATTGCAGGCGCAGCCCTTCGATCGGCTGACGCATATGCGCGTAGATCTTGCAAAGATAGAGAGGCAGCTGCGGACGTTTGACGATGATCTTGTTCGGAATGCGCCCGATCCAGGAGGCGAGCTCCGTGGCGGCGCCTTTGTTGAACAACTCTATCGCATAGGCTTCGACGAGATCGCTCGCGCGGTCAAAGTCGCTCGCCCGAATCGCATATTCGATGGCGTCCGGAATGAGATGCCGCTCTTCGAACCAGCGCGATGCGATCTGCTCCGGCGAGGCGGCTTCGTCGTCCTTGCGCTCTTCCCTGATGTCGAAAAGATATTCCTGGATAAGGTGATGGTAGCGCAGCCATTTTCCTTCGCCTTCAAGTGCGATCAGGAAAAAGCCGTGGTCGCGAAGATAGGTGAAGATCCGACGCGCTTCCGGCGAGCTCATGCCGGCGACCGCCGCGGCGAGCTCATCATTGAACCTGTCTAGCGCGCTTGTCTTTACGAGGAAATTCCTCACCTCGGCGGGCAGGGCGTCGAAAATCTCGCTTCGGAAATACCGCGCCACATCGCCGGAATAAGCGGACGTCGAAATCTCGCCCGGCTGAGCTTCGGATAATCTTGTTTTCATCAAGGCGAGCTGCAGGCCCGCGGCCCAGCCTTCAGTTCCCCGATGAAACGCTTCAATCCGCCGGCAGGCGGCGGAATCGTTTTCATCAACCTGAAAAAATTCAGCCGTTTCATCTTCGCTGAACGCAAGCTCGCGCCAGCTCAGATCAATCAATCTGTTTTCAACTTTCAGGGATTCCAGCGGCAATTTTGGCGCGACGCGGGACGCCATGAAGATCGACAGGTTTTTAGGATGCCGGCGGATTAACTCATAGATCAATTTCGCGCTGTCGCTTTCCGCAGCGAATTGGAAGTCATCGAGAAAGAGCGCAATCCGGCGCTGACGCAAGTCGATCGCTTCGGCCAAAAGGGCGGCGAGGCGTTCGATGTTTGAAAAACCGCGATTGCTGATCTGTTCGAGAGCGCCGGCGGTTATCGCCGGATCGAGCATCGAGAACCCGTTTGACATGAGATTCCAGAATTCCTCGACATTCTCGTCGCGTTCCTCAAGCGCGATCCAGACGCGGTCGAAATCC
>JAGRED010000016.1 GCA_020446725.1 Parvularculaceae bacterium
CGTTTGCACGCCTATGCGTGCGGTTTTCGTTTGCACGCCTATGCGTGCGGTTTTCGTTTGCACGCCTATGCGTGCGGGCGCGCGCTGGCGCGCGGGCGCGGCGACGTGCTAGACGCGGTGTCGATTGTTGCGTTTCACTCACCATTCAAAGGGGCATTTCATGAAAACCATTACGCTCGCTTTCGCCGCCAGCCTTTTCGCCGCGCCGGCGCTCGCGCAGGAAAGCGCCAAGGCGCTGCAGGACGCATTCGCCGCCGCCATCGTCGCGGAGGACGCCGAAGCGCTTGGCGCGCTCTATACGGACGATGCGCTGAGCTACGGCCCGGATGGCGGCGTCGCGACCGGGCCCGAAGAAATCGGCGCGTCCTGGGCGCCGTTCTTCGCCGGGTTCGACGGATTTTCGGTCACGCTCGATCAGCAGGGCGAAATGGCGATCGGCAAGAAGTCGCACGCCGCCTGGGGCCTGTGGACGATGTCGGCGACAAGCGTCGAAACCGGCGAGGTGACGACGTGGAAGGGCCGCTTCACCGACGTCTCGGTGAAAACCGATGCGGGCTGGAAATACCAGAACGATCACGCCTCGGCGCTGGCGCCGGAACCTGAAGCAGCGCCGGAAGCGGCGCCGGACGCTGCGACGCAATAGGCTGCGGCGAGTCTATGCGCCGCCCGCCCCCGCCATCCGGCCCGAACGGACAGGCAAGCGGCGGGAGGCGCGATTTTCCGCCTTCGCGCGTCACAAAAATTTCGCGCAAGCGTCATTCAAAATTCCGGGCCTGTTAACCCATTTAAACCGAACAGGCGTAGGCTTCCTCGTCGCATGAGCGGGAGGAAGTCATGCGCGAACGCATTCGGGAACTTGAGGCGGCGATCGAGGCGCTGAAAGCCTCCGCCGAAGCCGAACGGATCGCCGCCTATGACAGCGGCGTCGGGCGCTTCATCGGCGCGGCGAAGGCCGCGCTCTGGGTCATCGCAGGCGGAATGGCGGGCGGCCTCGGCGTCCTGCTCGCCCGGTTCTCCGACGGCTGGCTGCAATCGGCGACCGTTTTCGTCGCCTCGTCCTGCGTCATCTATGCGCTATGGCGCGTCTATCGCGGGCTTTGTTTCGCGCCGAAGGCGAGCGAGATCGTCATCAGTTCGCTGACGGATGAGCTTGTCACCGCCGAACGCGCAATCGGCTTCGTCGATTTCTTCCGCAACCGTTTCTCGCGCAAAGCCTGAACGCCGCCGGTTTCATTAACCATGTAAGCCGTTGAATTCGGGGGCCGGGCGGACTTATCCCCCACCTTATCCCACACCTCTCAACCTGCCCTATGATGACCTGGTCATCCCGGATGCTGCGCGGCGTAAAATGACGCGTTGCTGATCCGGGATGCATGGAACGCGCGGAAAAAGATCCCGTGTCGGCAAAGCGCGCTTAGCGCCGCATTGCGCGCGGGATGACGCGAACAAGGAAAGGAGAATGCGCATGACCAGTCCAAACGCCGATGCGACGCGCATTCGCCTTCCGCGCGAATTTCAGATTTACGGATTATCCGCACAAAATCGCGACAACCCGCATGAACGCTCGATAGAAGCCCATCGCCGAAGCGGGGATAATCCGCATATTACGGAAAATTTTTCGCGCGGCGCGCGAATTCGGCGGTCAGTCGAACGCCTGATCCATCGTCTTCGCGGGCGTCTTCGCGCAATCGCCGACCGGTTTCGCCGGCACGCCGGCCACGGTGCAGCCGGGCTTGACGTCATGCAGGACGACGCTGCCCGCCGCGACCTTGGCGTTCTCGCCGACCTCGATATTGCCGAGGACTTTCGCGCCGACGCTGATCAGCGCGCCCTTGCGGATCTTGGGGTGACGATCGCCCATTTCCTTGCCCGTGCCGCCGAGCGTCACATTCTGAAGGATCGACACATCGTCTTCGATCACCGCAGTCTCGCCGATGACGACGCCGGTCGCATGATCGATGAAAACGCCCTTGCCGATTTTCGTCGCGGGATGAATGTCGACCTGGAAAAGTTCGGACATACGGCTTTGCAGATAGAGCGCGAGCGGCCGGCGCTCATGCCGCCACAGCCAGTTCGCGACGCGCTGCGCCTGCAACGACAGATAGCCTTTGAAGAAAAGGAATGGCTGCACATATTCATTGCAGGCCGGATCGCGCTCATAGACCGCGAGAATGTCGGCGAGCCCCGCCTCGACGATCTGCGGCTCATCCGCATACGCCTCAAGACAGACGTCGCGCCACATCATCGGGTTCATGTCGCTGTCGGAGACTTTCTGCGCCAGCCGATAGGAAAGCGCATCCTCAAACGATTGATGGTTGAGAACGTTGGCGTGGAGAAAACTCGCCAGCGCGGGCTCGCGCGCGGCGGCGGACGCCGCCTCCACGCGCATGCGCGGCCAAGTCTGGTCACGCGAAAGTTTCACCACCTTGCTGACGCTCATACCTCTCTCCTCAAGATGAGGCGCGCCGGTTCTTCCGGCAAACGGCCCGCTTCGGCGAGCGCCCTCGCCTTCAGCACCATGATTATAGTGAGGGAATCGGAAATGTCGCCGTTCAGCACCATTTCGTGAAGATCAGAAAAGTTAACCCGCCTGTGAGCGAGGACCTCATCCCCGTCCGGCGCGGCCTCGCCCTCCTCAAGCCCCCAGGCGAGATAACAGACGGCCTTTTCATCCGTCACCGAATTCGAAATGTCGAAGCCCGAAATCTGAAGCCAGTGCCGCGCGCGAAGGCCGGTTTCCTCGGCAAGCTCTCGTTTGGCGGAAAGAAGCGGGTCGACGCCGCGCAGGCCGCCGCCTTCCGGAACTTCCCAGCTGTAAGCGTCATGCGGGAAGCGGTGCTGGCCGACGAGCGGCACGGTTCCATCGTCAAGAAGCGGCAGGACGCCGACGGCGAGATTCTTGAAGTGTACGACGCCGTATTGCCCAGGCTTCCCGTCAGGACGAATGACCCTGCAGTCGGTGATCGTGATCCACGGATTATCGTAGACCTCGGTTTCCGATTTGACCGTCCACGGACCGATCTTTTTTAGGGCGCCGTCCGTCACTCGGCGCTCCGCTGGCGCACCGGAACCGGCGCCTGACAGACGTCGAGATGATCGGCGCTGTAATGGAAAAAGCTCTCGGGACGATTTCGGCGCGCCTCCATAAAGTCCGCGAAAACGGGCCGAGCGCTGTCCAGAATCTCCCACGCCGCAACCGGCGCCTCGCTATCGGACGCCATGCGCATGCGGATGATTGTTTCGCCGAGATCGTCGTCCTTCGTCTCCGGGGGAGAAACGCGGCGCAGCGCCTGCAGGTGCTCCATGCCGTCGATGACGCGGCCGAATACAGTAAGATTGCGGTCGAGATAGCGCTGCGGCTGCAAAGCGACATAGAATTCCGTCGACGCGGTGTCAGCGCCGTCTTCGCGGCCGAACGCAAAGGCGCCCGCGCAATGAAGGTGCCAGAGCGTTCCCTTTTCCGCGTCCCGCCCCGCCGGCAGGCTCCCGACGAAGCCGACTGACGGCGCAAAGCCGTCACTGTCGGGAAGCGGCGAGAAGGCGATGTCGTTTCCGGCGGTTTCGAATTCCGCTTTCATCTTCTTTTTCGCCTTGCGGATTTTCCGTTCACCGAACGGATCCCCGCCTTGGGCGACGAATCCGTCAATCACGCGATAAAAGGAAAGACCGTCATAGAAGCCTTCGCGCGTCAGCCGTCTAACCTGCTCGACATGGCGCGGCGCCAGCGCCGGCGAAAGCGCGACAGTGATCGTGCCGCGCTCTAGCTCGATCAAAAGCGTCTCATCAGCCGGAATCGCACGCCAGTCTTCCGCGCTCGTCTCGGCGAGTATCTCACCGCTCGACTTCCGGACCGGCGGCGCCTCCGCATTTGCAAAGGAAATGGAAACAGCAGCGGCCGCGCTGATGATAGGGAGGAACTTCATCAACCTCTCCCGCGATAGGCGGCGACGCCCGTATCCGGAATCCACAAACCTTTCGGCGGCTCGCCGGTCTGATAAAACACGTCTATCGGAATGCCGCCGCGCGGATACCAGTAGCCGGCGATGCGCAGCCAGCCTGGCTTTGCGGCCGCGATAATGCGCCGCGCGATCCGGATCGTGCAGTCCTCGTGAAAGGCGCCATGATTGCGAAACGACGTCAGGAAGAGCTTCAGCGATTTCGATTCGATGATCTTTTTGGCCGGCGCGTAATCGATAACCAGATGAGCGAAATCAGGCTGGCCCGTCACCGGGCATAGCGAGGTGAATTCAGGCGCGGTGAAGCGCGCAAGATAAAGTACGCCCGGCTGCGGGTTCGGGACGGTTTCAAGCACCGCCGCCTCAGGCGATAGCGGCGTTTCGGTGACGCGGCCAAGTTGACGCAATGACGGCTCGGCGCCGCCTTTGGCGGCCGTGAGCGTGCGCGGCCGGCGCTTTGTCGTGATTTTCTTCTGTCCGGTCGTCGGCATTTCGCCTGTCCTCATCCTCAATCGTCACGTCGTATCGGCGCTCTTTGGCCCCGTAAAGCGCCAGGGGACAAAGCCCGTCGCCGCCTCAAAATGCGGCGTTTTTCCTCGCTCCGATATGATGGACAAGCCCGCCCGGCTTGCCTATAAGCCGCGGCTCCGGCTTGCGAGGCCACGGCCGCGCGGATCGACGCCCAGGTAGCTCAGTTGGTAGAGCAGCGGATTGAAAATCCGCGTGTCGGTGGTTCAATTCCGCCCCTGGGCACCACATGACCTCCCCACCCAACATTTTTCTTAAAAATTCTCAAATAAAATCAAGAGTTTGCCGTTTCATCCCGTCTCAGGCGGTGTCATGCGAAATCATCCAATACCAACCCAATGTTGGTACGGCGGCGGGCCTCACGATGGTCTGCTGGTATCGCCCTCCCTAGAATTGGATTCCCGATCAGCAATGGGACGACGCGCTTCGGCACCGAACCCGCGTCGCCCGGAAACCAAAATCGAGGCGATACCAAAACAGGGAAAATACCAACAGGATGAAACTGAACGACAAAGTCTGCGCAGGCGCCGTTCGGGCCCCAAGATGAAGAAGCTTCCGACGGCGAAGGCCTGCAACTCTGGATCCTGCCGAGCGGCACGAGGACCTGGCGTTTCGCCTATCGCGTCGCCGACAAACAGAAGACGCTGACGATCGGTCCCTATCCGCTGGTGACGTTGAATGAAGCGCGCGACGCGGCGCGTGAAGCAAAGAAGCTATGGCTGCGGGGCTTGACCCGGCGGCTTTGAAACGAAAGCAGAAGGCCGAACAGGCAGCGGCGAAAACGATAATCCGCATTGTCGCGGAGGAATATGTCGCCAAGCAGATCCGCGAAGGCCGCGCGGAATCGACCGTCAGCAAACTGAACTGGCTGTTGAGCCTCGCCTATCCCGATCTCGGCGAGCGGCCCATAGCGGAAATCAAGGCGGCGGAAATTCTTGTTCCGTTGCGCCGGCTCGAAAATCGCGGCCACCTCGAAACCGCACGGCGGCTTCGCTCGACCTGGAATCCGCGAATCGAATAGGGCCTGAAGAGGTAAAATTAAATCGCGGGAACACTGCGACGAAATCCTTGTCGAACTCGATAAATTCCAGCCGACCGCCGCCAATTGTCTTTTCAAAAAAGACGCCGCCTATTTCTCTGGTGAATTGCGGCTCCACCGCCTTTTCTATATAGAGCGATTTTTCCGCGCCGATGAAAAGATCGCGCGGCTGTTCAATGGTGCAATCACCCAGAGCAAATACTTCCTCCGTGTCTTCCTCGCCCATACTCGCCATACTTTGCAGCGTCGCATTGTAGGTGAGACGGATTTTGTTTTAAGTGTATCTATTTCGCTTGACCTGGATGCTCACTCATTACTGTAGGCGCTTTCGTTCGCCTTATCGGAACCTTAATTGTCCTTAATGCGATGGATCGCCGGAATTAAGGCTTCCTTTTAAGCGTGCACGGTAGTGATCGAAACGACGATAGACGTGTTCGATCTCACGGAGCGCAAGTGAAAAATTTATTCAAATGCATGCGTCATGCAGCGTATGCCGGCATTGCTAGCGGCGTTGTCTGCGGCCCGGCGAACGCGCAGACCGCGAACCCGCAAGGGTCCGGTCCCATTCTCGCAGCGGTCGAATGGCTGCAAGGCACGTTGCTCGGCAATGTTGCGACAGCGGCAGCCGTCATCGCCGTCGCCTTTATCGGATTCATGATGCTCACCGGTCGGATGAACTGGCGACATGGCGCCACGGTCATTATCGGCTGCTTTATTCTGTTCGGCGCGGCATCAATCGTGTCAGGCATTCAGTCCGCAGCGAGCGCAGTCCGGTGATGTTCAGATGCAAACGCTACAAAGAACCCCTGTCTTTCGCGCCTTGACCCAGCCGCTGACATTCGCCGGCGTCCCGTACAGCTACTTCGTCATTAATCTCGTCGTTTCAACAGAGATCTTTCTTGTAACGAGGACGCCCGCATCCCTACTCGTGCCGGCCCTTCTCCACATGATCGGCTATATCGCATCACTCAATGAACCGCGCATCTTCGA
>JAGRED010000151.1 GCA_020446725.1 Parvularculaceae bacterium
ACGGTTCTTCCATGTTGAAGGGGGCCGCAAAGCCGAGGCCGAGCTGCAGCTGATGCCGGCGTTCCTGGTTCGCCGCGTCGCTAGCAAGGCTGAACAAGCACCCGATGAGCGCGAATGCCGCCGCCGCCGAGCGTTTTGGAAAGCTGCGCATGTTTCCAGTCCGTCTTTTTGCAGGTTTTGCCATACGCGCGAATTCTGGCCGTTCATGGGCCGGCAGGCCACCCCTTGATTATGCTCTGTTAGAGCATATATCGGGTATCCGCAGACGATTTTGTCTGCTCCCCTATCGGCGCGGGGGTTCGATTGCGGCGCCGCGGGAGGCGAGGGCGACATGCTGTTGACCATGCTCAAAGCGAAAATCCACCGGGCGCGGCTGACAATGACCGATCTTCACTACGAAGGGTCGATCGCCATCGACGAAGATATACTCGATGCGGCGAATATCCTCCCGCATGAGCAGGTGGCGGTCTGGAATGTCACCAACGGCGAACGTCTCGTCACCTATGCGCTGCCGGCCGTTCGCGGCTCGCGAGAATTCATGTTGAACGGCGCTGCGGCAAGACGGGCGGCGGTCGATGACATCGTGATTATCGCCGCTTACGCGCAGCTGCTGGCCGAAGAAGCGAGAAACTACAAGCCGACTGTCGTTCTTATGGGCGAGGGCAATGTGGTCGAGCGCACGCTCTGATCAATTCGCCGCCTGATTGACGGCGATCGCTTGACGCGGGGCGTCTCGGCGCCGCCAAATTGCGAACCATGCAAAGCGCCGTCACGCGATCCCTGTTGTCACTTCTCATCGTCGTCATGCTGGCGCCGTCCGGCGCGGCGGCGGATGCCGCGCGCGCCGAAGCGGCGGCGCGCATTCGCGCCGACGTTGAATTTCTCGCCGATGATTCGCTTGAGGGCAGGGAGGCGGGAACGGACGGCTACGACGATGCGGCCGATTATGTCGTCCGACGACTGAAAGAGATCGGCGCGCAGCCGGCGAACCGCGACGGCTGGCGGCAAAAGATCCGCTTGCGCAGCGCGGTGCGCGATCTAGACGCTTCGCGCTTCATTATCAATTCCGCTGACGGCGCGGAAGAACTCCGTCATCTCGATGATTATATCGCCGCGCGCTCCTACAGCCGGGCCGGTTTTCATGTGGAGGCGCCGGTCGTCTATGTCGGCTACGGCGTCGTCGCGCCTGAAGACGGCGTTGATGCCTATCAGGGGCTCGACGTCGCCGGAAAAATCGTCGTTGCTTTCGATGGCGCGCCGCCCGGCATGAACACGGAAAAGCGCGCTTTCTACGCCAAGGGGGAGGTGAAGCTCAGCTACGCCGCGGAACGCGGCGCGGCGGGTTTTGTGGCGATGCCGACTAAGGCCGAAATCGCGCGAAACAAATGGCCGCGCGTCGTCAGCGGCGCGAAGGCGGCCGGCATGACGTTTTTCGGACCGAACCGTCGTCCGCTTATCGCTGCGCCCGACGTTCGCGCCGTGGCGACATTAAACGAAAGCGGCGCGCGCAAGCTCTTCAAAGGTGAAGAGATTGATTATGATGCGCTCCTTGCAGGGGAAGACGGCGGGAAGGGCGCGCCGAAAGGCTTCAATCTGCGGAAAAGCGCGACGCTCTCCGGCAGGTCATTCCTGTCCGATGCGACGAGCGCGAATGTCATCGGCATAATCAGGGGCTCCGATCGCCGGCTTGCGAAGGAAGTCGTTCTCATCACCGCGCATCTTGATCATCTCGGCGTCACGCCGGGCCGCAAGCCTGGCGAGGATGCGATCTATAACGGCGCAGTCGACAATGCGAGCGGCGTCGCCGTCATGCTCGAAGCGGCGCGAATGATGGCGGATGCGGGCGAGCGTCCGAAAAGGACGGTGGCCTTTGTCGCGTTGACAGCCGAGGAAAAAGGCCTTCTCGGCTCGCAATATATGACGATCTATTCTCCGTTCACCGGACGACGCGCCGTCGCCGACATCAATATCGACATGCCGGTCGCGCTCTTTCCCTTTACGGATGTCATCGCCTTCGGCGCGGAACGTTCGACGATTGGCGCAACCGTCGAAATAGCGGCGAGTGAAATGGGCGTCGCGCTGGCGGCCGATCCGATGCCGGACGAGAATTTTTTCGTCCGATCGGATCACTACAGTTTCATCAAGGCCGGCGTTCCGTCGATCTTCCTTCGCCTCGGCTTCTCGAATGGCGGGGAAAAGGCGCTGCAGGATTTTCTGCGGGATCATTATCACCAGCCTTCGGACGATGCGACGCTGCCGATTGATTACGATGCGCTCGCCCGGTTCGCCGACCTCAACTATCGTATCGCGCGCGAGATTGCGGACGCGCCCGAGGCTCCGGCGTGGAATGAAGGCGATTTTTTCGGCGAGCTTTTTTCCGCCGAGTGAGGCGCTTTCCGCTAATCGTTTTCGCGATCCGGATCGACCCATCCGCGCCGCGCCTCAATGGAGAAGAGGCGGTCTTTTGAGTAATAGCGTAGCGGATAATCGGGGGCGGATAGGGGCGAGGCCAACAGATGCGTTGCCCGTGCGCCGACGCCTTCCTGCGCGAAATCGCGAAAATAAGCGTCGATATGGCGAAGAAAGAACAGCGTAATTGTGTGATGATATCCTTGAGAGTCGTCATTCACGCCGCCGACCGATTCATTATACGCGCGAATGTAGGCGGGCGTTGCTTCCTCAGCGCCGGCGAGGCCGACCCGATCAAGCAATGCTGTCGCAAAGACGAGATGCGCGGGATGCGTCCATTCCGCACGCGGCAGGGTTCGCAGCGTCACGCCGTTGAAGATGTGGTCGACCATCTCGTCGGTGATGACGGCGCCGGCGCGTATCGGCTCTTGGTCCTTCATCAATAGTCCCGCCGGTAAGGGGACGGCGTTCGATCCGCCGCCGGTCAAAATGTCGCCGAGAAGAGCGGCAGGTCGGGGCCGACGCCGGCTCGTTTCATGCCGTCGGAATTCCATGCGAAGGCGATCTCGCCCTGACGGGAGACGGCGATGACGCCGCCATTGCCTCCTTGTTTTGCAACATCCTTGATAAGTCCCTGCGTCGCCTGGCCGAGATCGGTGCCCTGATAGCGAACGCGGCTTGCAACGTCTTCGGCGCCGCCGGCGAGAATGAAATATTCGCCAAGACCGGTGCATGACGCGGCGACATATTCATCCGCCCATGTGCCGGCGCCGATAAGCGGCGTGTCGCCGACGCGTCCTTCAAGTTTTCCGAAAACGCCGCCGGTCGATGTCGCGGCGGCGAGACGGCCGTTGGCGTCAAGCGCAACGGCGCCGACTGTGCCGTGGCCAAGCTCGTTATCGAGCATTTCCTTGTCGGTGACGCCGACCGGCGTCGTGTAATAGGCGTCGATGTCGGCGACAAACTCAACGCCGTTCGAACGGCAGAAATTCTCCGCGCCGCGGCCGGCGAGCATGACATGGGGCGTTTTGTCCATGACGAGCCGGGCGGCCCTGATCGGCGATTTCACATGCGCGACCGCGGCGATGGCGCCGGCGCGCCTCGGCGCTTCCGCGCCTTCCTGTTGAAGACCGCCTTCCATGATCGACGCATCAAGCTCGACATAGCCGGCCTTGTTCACCGCGGAACCGCGACCGGCGACATAAAGACCGGACTGTTCCATATCGACAATCAGCGCCTCAACGACATCGACGGCGTTCGCGCCGCCTTTCAGCATCGCTTCGCCTCGCGCGCAAAGATCGGCGAGATGCGTTTCCGTGCGTGAATAATCGCGGCCGGCGCGCGCGCCGGCGCCGCCATGCAGAGCGAGGGCGATTTTGGACGGGCGTGACATGCGAACATTCC
>JAGRED010000152.1 GCA_020446725.1 Parvularculaceae bacterium
AAGGCGGCAAGCTGATCGAATTTGTCGGCCCACACGCCGCCGATAACGCCGAGCATCGCGAACATCAACGCGCCGGCGGTCGCAAAATAGACGATCGCCGCAAGATTCGAGACATGCATCGGCGCGCCGGCGACCGCCATAAAAACCGCGCTTGTCGTCGCGGTGACGACGGCGACGAGGAGACCGCGCGAGGCGGCGCCGGCGACGAATGCGACGAGCAGTTCGGACGCTGACAATGGCGGCATCAGGACGTCGACAATCGACCCCTGCACCTTTCCTATGATGATAGATGAGGATGAATTGGCGAAGGCGTTCGTCAAGATCGCCATCATGACAAGGCCGGGCGCGAGAAACTCAATATACGGAACGCCGTTGATCGCCGCTCGGCCGCCCATCGCCTGGATGAAGACGAGAAGGAATAGAAGGGTTGAAATCAAGGGTGCGAAGATCGTCTGGAAAGAGACCTTCAGATAGCGGCGCACTTCCTTGACGAAGAGCGTCTCGAGACCGAGCCAATTGACGGCGCCGAAACGGCGCTCGCCGAAGCCGCGCGTTTCGAGCGGCGGCGAGGCCTCTGCGGGGGTCGCTGAAATCGTGGGGGTGTCCATGCCGCCGGTGTCGCGCGCGGCGCCCTGAGGGTCAAGCAAGGGTCGGCCCAATTCTCATAAACACCCCTCTAGATCTTGTGTGCAAAATTCACCGGGGGCGCCATGTTGTATTTTTACGGCGGTCGGTTACTATATTTTGCGTGGGTCGGGCGGTGATTTCGAGACGCCACAAAATATTGTGATCAGGGAGAGGACGCCGCCGGGGGCTTTCCGGGTCCCGGGCCGCCCTTTGGAGGGAAACAAGGAGCAACCTCATGGCGTGGAACGACGAGCGGGTCGAGTTGTTGAAGAAATACTGGGCGGAAGGCCTGTCCGCCAGCCAGATCGCCTCGAAAATGGGCGGGGTCACCCGCAATGCCGTGATCGGCAAGGTTCATCGTCTCGGCCTTTCGGGCCGCGCGACGCCGGCCAAGCCCCAGCGCGGCTGCGACAGTGAGATTCATGAAGAAGACCAGCCCGCGGCGAACCTCGCCCGCACGGAAATCGAGCGGATGATAGTCGAGCCTGAATTCGTCGCGCCGGCGGTTCTTTCGACCGGCGACATGGCGACGGTCGCGACGCTGAAAGGCAATATGTGCAAATGGCCGATCGGCGATCCGGCCAAGGACGATTTCCATTTCTGCGGCCAGTCGGCGCCGGCCGGGAAACCCTATTGCGCCTATCACGCGCAGCTCGCCTTCCAGCCGGCGACCCAGCGTCGCCCGGAACGCACCGCCTCGCCCGCCGCACGCATGATCGCGGAAGCGGCGCGCCGGCGCGCTGCCAACTGACAAGCGCGGCGATTTCCTGAAGTGAGACCGCCGGCTGCAAGCTGGCGGTTTTTTTTATTTGAAGTCGAGCGCGTAACCGGCGGCGCGAACGGTCCGGATCGGATCGTCATGATCGAATTTGGTGAGCGCCTTGCGCAGCCGGCCGACATGCACGTCGACGGTGCGTATCTCGACGAAAACATCCGATCCCCAGACGGCGTTCAGCAGCTGTTCGCGAGAAAAGACGCGGCCGGGATGCTGGATGAGGTGATCGAGCAGCCGGAATTCGGTCGGTCCGACATGGATTTCCTGTTCGCCGCGCCAGACGCGATGCCCGGTCCGGTCGACCTTGAGATCGCCATATTCGACGACGTCCTCGACAAGCGCCGGACGGATCCGGCGCAGAACCGCCTTGACGCGCGCCACAAGCTCCGCCGTTGAAAACGGCTTTGTCAGGTAATCGTCGGCGCCGGTGTCGAGCCCGCGAATGCGGTCGCTTTCTTCCGAGCGCGCGGTCAGCATGATGATAGGCAGGTTGCGCGTATCCGGGTTCTGGCGAATGCGCCGGCAAACCTCGATCCCGGAGACCTTCGGCAGCATCCAGTCGAGGATGACGATATCGGGCTGAAACTCCTGCAGTTTCAGCAGCGCATCCTCGCCGTCAACAGCGATCTTCGTTTCAAAGTCTTCGCGCGTAAGATTGTAATCGAGAAGAGTTGAAATCGCCTCTTCATCCTCAACGATCAGGGCTTTTGTTCTCGCCATGTTACGTTCCCGCCCGTTTCCTTCCTGATCGGTCAGTCGCCGTCCGACGTCAGCTTGACCGTCTGCGGCTCCTGGCCTTTCGGCCGGCTCTCGGAAAATGGAGAGCCCGTTTCGACGAAATGGACAGCCTCCGCGATGTTCGTCGCGTGATCGCCGATGCGTTCGAAATTCTTCACGATGAAAAGAAGATGCGCGCCGGCCGGCACGCGCGCCGCGTCGGCCATCATCGACTGCATCAGCTCGCGATAAAGAGAATTATAAAGCTCATCGAGATCGGTGTCGCTGCGCCAGACCGCCGTTGCGGCGCTCAAATTCGCCGCCTGCAACGCACTCAGAATATCGGAGAGCTGCCTCAGGCTCGCACGGCCCATCCTGACGACGCCGGCGATGAGCGATTGCGACGGCGCTTCACGGCTGACGATCAGCGTCCGCTTGGCGACGTTTTTCGCAAGATCGCCGACGCGCTCAAGTTCGCCGGCGAGCTTCATGTAGC
>JAGRED010000153.1 GCA_020446725.1 Parvularculaceae bacterium
AAGCATCGGTGCGATCATCGCACCCCATGCGGCGGCGTAGACCCAGAAGAGCCCGTGCGCTGCGGTCTTCGATCCGGAGAAGATCACGCGTGGCGCGAACCAGCCGATGCCGAGGATCGCCGCGAAGAGCACCCACTTCAACGGGGTGGCGGCCACAGTCATCACAAAGGAGGGATTGGACGCCACGGCGAGCGAGGCAAGGCCCGTGCCGGCGACGGCCATCGCCATGTAGTTGTAGACGCCGAGCATGTACTGGCGCAGGCCCTCGTCGATGGCGCGTCCGTCAGCGCGGGCGGTCGTTGCGCCGTAATTTCTGCGAAGGTCATTCATGGAAAGATCAGCCTTTCATCCGAAGGTTGCCTAAAACCGACCCTGAATATCAGGATTTCGCCCGCTCGTTACAAGGGTCGCGAGGGCTTTTGCGAGGTGAAATCGATGGTTAAGCCTTACGGAAGCGAGCTGCGAAAAAGCCGTCCATGCCGCCTTCAGCGGCCAGCATCGCCGGATGGGTCCTCAGATCGCCGTCACGGGTGAGGGCCGCCAGCCCGCCGATTTCGGCGGCAGCGATGGGAAGGCGCTCAAGGCCGTCATTGCGCGACAGCGCGGCGGAGGCCTGTTTCTCGCCTTCCTCCGGCTGCAGTGAGCAGGTGCAATAAACAAGCAGGCCGCCCGGCTTCAGCAGGGTGAGCGCCTTGTCGATCAACCTGGCCTGCAGCGCGGCGAGGGATTTTACGTCCTCTTCGCGCTTCGACCAGAGAATGTCGGGGTGGCGGCGCACGGTGCCGGTCGCCGTGCACGGCGCGTCGAGAAGGATTGCATCGGCGAGATCGCCCGGCGTCCAGTCGAGCGCATCCGCTTTCACGGTTTCCGCCGAGAGTTTCGTTCTGGCGAGATTGTCGGCGATGAGTTTCAGCCGCGCGCCTTCGGTATCGACGGCGACGACATGCGCGCCGGCCGCCGCAAGCTGCATCGTCTTTCCGCCGGGCGCCGCGCAGAGGTCGTAGACGCGCTTGCCATTCACATCGCCGAGAAACTTTGCCGGCAATGCGGCCGCCGCATCCTGAACCCACCACAGACCGTCGTCATAGCCATCAAGGCGCGTGACTTTTGACCCTGCCGGCGCGCGCACCGAACCGGTCGGCAGCACGAAGCCGTTTGTCGCCTGCGCAATTGCGGACGTGTTCGCGGGCTCGCGCGGCGTCAGGTCGAGCGGGGCTTCCTTCCAGTGCGCGCGCGCGATCGCGCGCGCCGTCTCCGGGCCGAAATTCCTTTCCCAGCCGCGCCACATCCAACCCGGCGTGTCGATCCGGTCGGGAAGGTCTTCGATCGCCTTTGCGCCTGCGGCGGCGATCTTGCGCGCCACCGCATTGACGAGGCCGGCATAGCCGCCGGTCTCGCGATATTCCTGCACGAGAGCGACGGCGGTCGAGACGACGGCGTGGTCCGGCGTTTTCAGGAAAAGGCTTTGCGCCGCAGCGAGGCGCAGGACGTCCGTCGCGCGGGCCGATCGTTTCGGAATGGGCCGGTCGATATAGGCGCCGATGACATGATCGAGCGTCCCGCGCCGGCGCATCACCGCCGCGGCGAGAGCGTGGGCGAGGCCCCGATCGGGCCCCTCAAGCGCGCCGAAGGACCGGCAGTCCTCGAACGCCTGATCGAGCGTCCGCCCGCCGGCGATTAGGGTCAGAATATCAAGCGCGGCGCGGCGCGGGGCGAGGCCCGGCGGCTCGGGCGCGGCTCCCTTGCGGGGCGCATCAGGAGCGCCTGCTTTCGTGTTTTTGGGGCGTTTATCAACCATTGGCGGGCTTCAACCATGCGCGGCGCCTAAAGTCACGCGCCATTTGCGCCGCGCGCCATTCGCGCTAAGATCGCCTTGATTTCGGGCGGTGGGGCGCCCTCTCGCAACAGGATTGGGGATTTCATGGTGATGACGCAGAAAATGACGGCTTTGGCGCGCCTTTCATTCGGGGCGCTCGCGCTCGTCCTTTCGGCTGGCGCGGCGAACGCGCAGAGTCAGGAACTCATCTCAAATCCGCGCGGCATGGTGGCGAATTTCGACGCGGTGAATCTGGGGCCGGTGCTGACCGAACTCGGCATTGTCTGGCAGGAACGCCAGCTGCCTGACGGCCGCCCGTTCATCGCGGCGTCGGTCGGCGCTTCGCTCGGCTTCAATATTCTCCCGGCCGCCTGCCTCGGGTCCGACGGCAAGTCGAACTGCGTCGGCGCCAACATCATCACGATTTTTTCCGGCGGCGCGCCGAACCCGCAATCGGTTTCTGCGTTCAACCAGAAATACGTTTTCACAAGCGCCGGCGTTTATTCAGACGGATCGAGCGCCTATCTCAGCCGTTACGACATCGCCGATTACGGCATCCCGCGCGGCAACGTCGCCTCGAGCATCTACACGTTCTTCCAGCTCGCCCAACGCTTCCGCGATGAAATCGCCACGAAGACGGTGAGCGCTGACGGCTATGCGGACGACATGTCCGCGTCGATCCTGAACGTGCGCGCAGGCGAAGCGATCGGCATTGATGCGACAGTCGCCGGCGACGGCACGCTCGCCTCGCTCCATCAGGCGAGCCTTGAAGCGACGCCCGATCTTGTTCGCAGGCTCATCAATTCCGATAACGCCCCGCGCAACAAGATTACGAACCTGACTGAATAGGCGGCATTCCCGCCCTTTCCAAAAAGCCCCGCTTCGGCGGGGCTTTTTTTAACTCGTACAGTTGCCGGCCGACATGCAGAACTGGACGCGCGCCGACAGGCGCGGCCAGCGGACCGCCGTCTTGCGCATGGTCATCGCGCCGATCACCTTTTGCGATATCGGCGACGCGTAGTCGTAATCGCTCTCGGCGATGATCAGCGACGATGTGTCGTTCAATAGCGCGGCGTCGACATGGCCCGGATAGATCGAACCCGCCGCATAGGGCGCCGCCCCGGCGGAATTGCGGCTCCAGTGAACCTTCACGTCGTTGGTCGCCTTGTCGAGATAGACGCTTGTAACGCTGAATTCCGCCTCGGCGTCTCGGGCGCCGATGACGTCCTTCATCCCGACGAAAAGATCGTCGAGGTCGTCTTTCATGATCTGCGTTTCCTGCGTGACAAGGTCGGCGAGCGTGTTGGCCGAAAGAAGCACCTTCCGGTTCACCGAATAGGCGGCGGAGCCCTCGATCACGCCGAAAAACATCAGGATCAGGATCGGCGCGATGAACGCGAATTCGACCGCGGCGAGCCCGTCGCGTGCGCGGGCGAGGCGCGCAAACGCATCTCTCAAGGCGCTGCGATGCTTGGTCCTCATATTATAGACGGCGCGCATCACTGGTCCTCATAGGGTTCATTCCGGAAGATGGAGGTCGAGAACATTTTGACCGACCCGTCGCCCGCTTTTTCAAGGTTAAGGCCGATGCCGGGATTGAAACTCTTTTGCAGATAGCAAATTCGCACGCGCACGATGTCGCGCGCGCCGCCGGTCTGATAGGGGATGGCGTTGACGTCGTCGGGATCTGCGTCGCGGCACACAGGCGAGGCCGCATCCGCCGCAAGCTGGGCGAAAGTTGAAAACCGCGCGACATCGACGGTCATTCGTTCATTGCAATCGCCGAACAGCTTCACGACCTTGCAGACTTCGTCGAAGAACGCATCGCGCGAGATCGATTTCGATTGCACCTGGCCTGTGCGGATCAGGCGCGCGGCCTTGGCGTTCGCCGCGTCGACGGCCGATTCGACGAAGAAGAAATAGCCTGCCTCGATGACGGAAAAGGTGAGCGCCAGAAAAAGCGGCGCGACGAGCGCAAATTCGACCGCCGACGATCCGTTTCGGCAGCCGAGCAATGAATTTCCAGGATTTTGACGCCCGCGCTTCGGCATTTCGCAATCGCTCCAACCCATGCGGCGCGCTGCGAGGCATTTTTCTGTCGCCTGCGACGCGCCCCCCGTTAGACGCAATTTGAACGAACTCCTTTAACTTTCCGTTTTGAACCATCGTTAACGCGCGAAAACCCGCCGCCGGCTTCGCGCGTTCGACCCCACCCGAAAGCGGATGCGCGAGCCGGACGCAAAAAAGGCGGCCCGAAGGCCGCCTTTTCCGTTCGAGATCGAGTTTTCTTAGAACTTGACGTTGAGGCCGACGCCCCAGCGGCGCGGTTCCAGAATGTAGAGGTTCTGGAAGTTGCCCGACGTTTCGCCCGAGTCATAGGCGCCCGTCAGCGCATCGCTGTTCGTGAGGTTCTGCATGAAGAAGCGGAACGCCCAGTTGCCTTCCGTCGGCGCAAAGGTGACTTGCGCGTTGAGATAGGCGTAGCCGTCGATCAGGTCCTGCTCCGTATTGAAGTTGTTGGCGTAGAAGTTGCTCTGATAGTAGGCGTCGACGCGCGGCGTCAGGACGTGGTTGGCGCCCATCGGCATTTCATACTGGATGCCGCCCGCAATCTTGAACTCCGGCGAACCGAGGAGGCGGTTGCCTTCGATCGACTGTTCAAGACCGCCCGGAACGACCGCGTAGGTGCCGCCGCTCAGGGCGTTGATCGTCGCGATGTTGCCCGCGAGTTGCGAGCAGACCGAGAACGGCGAGGCGATCAGCGCATTCAGAGGATTGGCTGCGCCGCCCGGAAGAGCCGTGCCGCCATTGGCGAGAAGGAGCGGGCTGTCGGCCGCGCCGCGCGTGATGACGCAGTTCTGACCGAGGACGATGTCCGCGACCAGTTCAACGTCGGTGCGGCCGGCCGTCGGGTTGCGAACGTCAACCGTCGAGAACGCGCCGATGTCCGTGTGGAGATAGGAGACGTTCATGTTCGCCGTGAAGCGATCGGTCGGCGCCCACACGAATTCGCCCTCGATGCCGTAGATTTCAGCATCGATGTTCTCGTTGAACGAGGTGTTCTGGGCGATACGCGACACCTGCAGCCCCGAATAGTCGTAGTAGAAGCCGGTGATGTTCGCCTGCAGCGTCGATCCCAGATTCGCCTTCACGCCGAGTTCGAAAGCGTTGATGACTTCCGGATCGAAGGTCGGAGCGACGCTGGCGGTCGCCGCGCGGGGGTTGAAGCCGCCCGGCTTGTAGCCGCGCGTCCAGGAGAGATACCACTGCGTGCTGTCATTCGGCGTCCACTGAAGCACCGCACGGCCGGTCGTCGCATTGAAGTCGCCTTCGACGACGCGGAAGTCGTTAACTGCGCCCGGCGTGTTCTGCGTGAATTCATCCGAATCGAGCAGGCCGCGAACCGACGGCGTGCCGATCGGCACGACCGGCGTCACGCCGGCCGGGAGCGTTCCCGTCGCAAAAGCAACGAAGGAATCGAGCAGCCCGCCGCGATCGCGAAGGCCTTTCGTGTCCCAGTTATGACGAATGCCGCCGGTGAAGCGCAGCGTGTCGGAGAGGTCGATATAGATCTCACCGAAAATCGACGTCGAATCGAGGAAGTTGTCGTCCGTGTCGTTATAGAAGTAAGGCCGATAGAAACTGTAGCCTTGCGCCGCCGCCGCCTGGAAGGCCTGGCCGCCGGCGATCTGCGCCGGGATCGGCTGCGTCGAGAAGCTGTTCGTGCAGCCCGCGATCTGCGCCGGCGTCGGCGCGCCGCCGCCAGCCAGCGTCACCGCGCAGGCCGTCGCCTGGGCGGTTGAAGCCGCCGCCAGCGTGCCGCCGACGAGCGAGAAGTAGTCGAGGCCGCTCGTGGCGACGCCGTAGTCAGCGTAGCCGTTCGATTCGGTGTGATTGACGCCGATCAGGAAATTGAACGCGCTGTCGAAGTCGGTGTTGATAATGCCTTCAACCGACCAATGGTCCGTTTCGCCGATCGACAGGTCGGTCGCGCGATAACGATCGGAGCGGTCGAACACATGACCGCCGATGACGCCGACATTGCCGTTGGTGTTCGTAACGCCGACGTCGAAGCTCGAAATTGGGAACAGGCCGTCGGAATAGAGCGCGGCGACGCCCGGCAGGAGGGCGAGCGCGGCGGGCGGCGCGAATTGCGGGCCGACGCCGCCGTCATAATCGGTGCGCGTGGCGATCTTCGAATTGCCCCAGCCGCCGTTAAGCTTGAACGACCAGTTTTCGAAATCGTGCTTCAAATTCATCATGAAGATGGATTCTTCAGCATCGTATTTCGGGCGCGTGTCCCAGTTGACCGAGCGCAGGTCCGCAGGTTGCGCCTGGCCGAGCGGGACAGGGCCGGCGAGCGAATAAAGCCCGAACGGCGCCGCCGCCGCGCCGAAAATGGCGCCGAGCGATTCAGCCGAGTTGTTGACGAGGAAGGTCGCGCGCGGGTCTTGCGCATCGAAGCTGCGCGGGCCGTTCGGGTCGCAGCCGAGCA
Source organism: Parvularculaceae bacterium (assembly GCA_020446725.1). Lineage (GTDB taxonomy): Bacteria > Pseudomonadota > Alphaproteobacteria > Caulobacterales > Parvularculaceae > Amphiplicatus. Next base: position 6,312 of record JAGRED010000153.1, read on the forward strand.
GCGGCTGGAGCGGGCCGGCTTCGCAGGCCTGTTTCTGGTGACGCATGCGTGAATCGTCTTCGCGCATATAGCTCGTCGTGATGTCGATCGTCGTGTTCTCCGTCGGCAGCCAGCGGACCGAACCGCGCAGCGCGTAGATGTTGCGATCGTCGATGTCGCGGCCGTCAAACACGTTCGTCGTGTAGCCGTCGCGCTGGATCGTCGTGCCGGCGAGGCGAACCGCGAGCGTTTCGGAAAGCGGGACGTTTATCGCGCCCTGGACCTTCACCGAATTGTAATTGCCGTATTCGGCGTCAGCGTAGCCGCTATAGCCGTCCGTCGAGGCCTTGGCGGTGATGACGTTGATGACGCCGCCCGTCGCGTTGCGGCCGAACAGCGTGCCCTGGGGACCGCGGAGAATTTCGAGCCGTTCGATGTCGAAGAATTCGGTTTCGAAAAGGCGCGGCGAGCTCAGGAAGAAATCGTTCAGGTGAACGGAGACGGCGTTTTCCGAGCTGGCGGCGACGAGGAAGTTGCCGACGCCGCGGATGGAGACGGCCGCTCCCGTGAAGTTCGTCCGTGAATACTGGAAGTTCGGGATGTTGAACTGAATGTCGCCGAACGTTTCGAGCTGGCGCGCTTGCAGGTCATCGCCGCCAAACGCCGAGACGGCGATCGGAACGTCCTGAAGCGATTGCTCCTGACGCTGGGCGGTGACGACGATTTCGTCGCTGATCGATTGCGCCGATGCGGCGCCGGCGGCGATCGCGCTCACTGCAGCGCCGCAAAGAAGACGTCCCGTCATGCGAACGAGGCCGTTGGATGCTTTCATGGTTAACCCCTTAATGAGCCCCTCCCTGACGGGGCGCTGTTGGCCGACGCTGCACGGATTACGGGCGGCGCTGATGAGACAGTATTTGCGCGGCAAAGAGTCTGCGTAAAGTAAACGCAGCTGCAGGTTAAACTAGCTGGTCTCCACCGTGCCAATTTTGCAACAAATATGGGCCTTTAACGCCCATTCGCATGTTGCGTTGCAACAAAAATTACTTCGATGAATTCGTCGCAAATGCGCCGTCCGAATCGCAGTCATCGCCCGTCGAAAAAGGCGGCCGGCCGCGTCATCCGGCGGCGAAGGTGACGAAGATCAGCGCTCGACGATTTAGCGGATTGCGTTCGCCGTCGCCGGTCTTTTCAGCAGGATCGGTTTCGCCGAGGCCGCGGATGAATATGATGTCGCGCGCGACACCGTTGCTCATCAGCAATTCCCTGACGGCGTCGGCGCGCAGCAGCGACAATCGCTGGTTAAATTGTTCACCGCCCGCACTGTCCGCATGCCCCGCAATAAGGATGTGCTCGATCGTCTTGCCGGCCGCCGCATCCGTCACTGCGTTCAGTTGCTTTACGGCGTCCCGAGTGAGATCGGCGCGGTCGAAGTCGAAATAAACCGTGACCGTCATCGCTTCCGCAGCGGCTTCCCGGTCAGGCGGCGGTTGGGGCTCCGGTTCAGGCTCGCCTCCCGGCGCCGCACTGCAGGGGGCGCTTCCCGCTTCTTCGGCGGCGCAGGGAATTGTCCAGATCGAATCGCCGGCAAGCGATGAAAGCTGGCTCGACATCGCGTCATAGACGCCTGCTTCTTTCGCGCGGGCGACCGCCTGCCGGTGAGCGGCCGCGTAATCCGCCGCGTCCGTTGCAAACCGGTTCAGATCGCCCGGCAGGCAGATGGCGTATTTCGAACTGTCCATCTCGTAATAGGGCATCGGGCCTTTACGGCGCGGAACCAGGGCGCGTCTGGATAGATCGACGCCGTGAAAGACGCAGGCGATGTCGTTGATGACGTTGCCCGCGTCTGAGAAATAGCCGTGACCGAACAAATCGGTCGCAAATCCCGTCGCGTCGATCGATGTGACGCTTTTCCTGACATAGATGCCGTTTTCTCCAATCTCGCCAAGGCGCCCGCTGCGGTCATGAAAAAGGCTCGTCAGCGCGTTGACGCGCGTCGAGGCCTGCAGCGCCGTGTCTTCGCGGGAGGCGTAAACGGTGTAGTCGGCCTTGAAGGCGGTGCGTTCGACCGCATCCATCGCCTTGTCATAGACGCCCTGATCGACGTCCGCCGCCGCATGAATGATCCTAATCGTCACGTCGGCGTCGGCCGATTGCGCATGGTCCCGCGCGAAATCCGCAATCGCATTGACGAGAACGCGATTGCCCATTGAGTGAACGACAATGTTGAGCGAGGCGGCGCCGGTTTCTTCCGTCAACAATGTCAGGAACGCATTCAGGTGCGTTGCGGATTTCTTGGCGAGGCGGCGATCGTCGACGTAGGAGAATGGAACGCCGCCATTCGGCCAGCTGAACAGCACCGGCTGGCCGAGTTCATAATAGCTTTCTTCCGGCGGCGCATTTTCATTGAAGCCGATATCGACCGCCATTTGCGCGGCGCGCACCACGGCTGAATCGAAATCGACATTGAAACCGTGGATGAAGAGGAGGATCGATTTGTTGTTTTCGCCGACAGCCTCGCGCAAGTTTTCGGCGAAGGAGCGTCGTTCCTCCGTTTTTGAAATCGTCGTGATGGCGACGAAGCGCTCCGTTTGCGCCTTCCCCTCCGGGGGCGCTCCCGCCGCATGATCGACAACGCCGCGCTTGCGCCCTTCCGGATAGAGATCAGATACAAGATATGGCATCGACACCTGCTCGCGGCCGAAATGAAGGCGATTGTCGAACGTGTTTCCAAATCCGCCGATGATATCAAAGCCGTCATCGTCGCCGCGGCTCTTCACGCCTTTCGGTTTGCGCGTCGTGCCGAAATAAAGCGTGACGCATTTCGCCTTGGCGTCATCGGAGATCTTGAGCACGTCTTCACAGGAACGCCCGAACTCTGCATGGCGCTTGAAGGTTTTCTCGCTCGACGAGCAGAACGCCAGAAGCAACAGCGCGATCAGCAGCGCCGCCGAAGCCAGGAGCCTGCGTTTCTTGACGGTCGCCCAGATGGATCGGGGTTCGGTATGCTTCATGCGCATTGCCTGTGATTCAGCGCCGTTTGATCGGCGCTTTAT
>JAGRED010000154.1 GCA_020446725.1 Parvularculaceae bacterium
CCGCCGAGCGTGCCGAAAACGACCTCGATATCCTGTGCGCCGAGCATCGAGAAAAGCCGCGGTTTCGGGTCTTCAATACCGGTGAAGCCGAGCAGGCGGTCGGCGGGAACGCCGGCGGCGACAGCATTGTTCAGATCCGATTGCGTCGAGACGGAAAGCGAGATCATGACGCGTGGCGCAAGGCGATGGAGGCGCCGGGCCTGCGCCGTCGTATAGGCGATGAGAATGACACGATCTTCTGCCTGCTGACGAGTTATTTCGGCGATGACGTCTTCATATCGCGTCGTTTTCTTGAAGTCGATTTCAAGAATTGTCCGCCCCTCCGCCCAGGCGAGCGCCTCTGCGAATGAGGGCGGATGGTAGGGCGTGGCGCGCCCAGTGGAATCCTCAAGCTGCATCGCGCTGACCTCTTTCCAGGCGACGCTCTCGATGGCGTCCGCGCCGCTCGTCGTGCGGTCGAGCGTGTCGTCATGCATGAGGTAGAGGATGCCGTCGGCCGATGTTGCCACGTCGATTTCGAGAAAAGCCGGCGCGCGCCCCATCATGTTTTCGAAGGTTTCAATGGCGTTTTCGGGAAAACCCGGCGCCGGCCCGCCGCGATGGGCGGCGACGAGCGTTTTCCCGTCCCTTCCAAGACAATCGAATAAGCTGTTGAGGTCGCCATCCGGCGCGATCGACCAGCCTGAGCGGATGGTTGATTCCCCTGCCGCGGAACCGGCGGGCGGGGCGCCGGCTTCGCAACCCGCCAGAGCTGCTGCAATGACTATTGTCGCAAGTCTCATCGTTTCGCCCCCTGCAATCAGTCGGACTATGGTTTGAGGATGATTGAGCCCAAGGTTGTTCCCGTCTCGAGCTGATGGTGCGCGGCGGCGACATCGGCAAGCGGGAAAGTGGCCGCGATGACGGGTCTGAGCACGCCGGAAAGGATGTTGCCGAAAACATCAGCCGCCATCGCGCCGAGGCGATCAGGCGTCGCATAATGAAAGAGCGTTGGTCGGGTGAGAAAGAGCGAGCCGCGGCGCGCCAATTCCAGCGGCGACATCGGCGGCACAGGACCGGACGCATTGCCATAGGTCACCATCATGCCGCGCGCCGCCAATGAATCCAGCGAGGATTCAAATGTCGCCGCGCCGACGGAATCATAGACGACGTCGGCGCCGCGCCCGCGCGTCAGGGCCCTGACTTCGCTCGCCGTATCGGGCGCCGACTTGCGATCGATGACATGCGCCGCGCCGTTGGCTTTGGCTGCCGCGATTTTCTCCGTCCCGCCGACGATTGCGATTACCTCTGCGCCGACATGCGCCGCCCATTGAGTGAGGAGGGTGCCGACGCCGCCGGCGGCGGCGGTGACGAGGGCGATCTGACCAGCGCGGAGCGGAAAAATCTGCTTCACGAGCATTTCCGCAGTGAGCCCTTTCAGGAAAGAGCCCGCCGCGATGTCGAAGGCGACGCCGTCCGGGATCAGCGCTGCGCGGGACGCGTCGACGATCGTTTCTTCAGCATAGGCGCCGACGCCGGACAGATAGGCGACACGATCGCCCGGCTTGAAGGCCGCGCCTTCCCCCGCTTCTTCAACGACGCCCGCCCCCTCCTGGCCGAGGACGCATGGGATGGAGATCGGGTAGAGCCCCTGACGCTGATAGATGTCGATGAAATTGACGCCGACGGCAACATTCCGTATACGGAGTTCGCCGGACCCCGGCGCGGGTGAAGGACGCTCATGGAGCGAGAAATTCTCGGGTCCGCCGACGGCGGTCAGAACGATTTCTTTCATGGCTCAGCGCACAATGACTTCGATTTCGATGCGGGCGTGCAGCGGCAGGGCGGCGACGCCGATGCAGGTGCGGGCGGGATAGGGTTTGTCAAAGGCGCGCGCATAGGCGTCGTTCATTGCGGCGTAGTCATCCATATGGACAAGATACACGTTGGCTTTGACGACGTCGTCTAGATCCTTGCCGGCGGCGGCGAGCGCCATCGATATATTCTTGAATATCTGATCGGCTTCGGCCTGAACGCCCCCCTTCACAAGAGCCCCTGTCGCCGGGTCAACGCCGACCTGCCCGCTCAGGAACAGCGTCTTTCCGGCGTAAACGCCTGGCGAGAAGGGAAGGGCGGCTAGCGCCGGATTGTCGATCTCCAGGGCCTTTCTGGTCATGGTCGTATCCTTTCGCGATCGATCGCGGGGTTTCGTCTGTCGCTCTCCTTTTGCATCGCCTATGCTCACAGCCAAAGGAGTTTTTCTCATGCGCCTGACAATCAACATCGACTGCACGCCCGAGGAGGCGCGCGCGTTTTTCGGCATGCCGAACGTTCAGCCCTTGAACGAAATGATCGTTTCAGAGATGACGCGGCGCGCCAAGGACCAGATGGATACGCTTGCTGATCCGGAAAGGCTCGTCGCTCAATGGATGGAGATGAGCGGCAAGGGCATGGATGCGCTGCAGGGAATGTTCGGCGCAGCCATGGGTGCCGCGACCGGGTCAGGGGCCAAGAAGAAATAGCTCGTTAGAGGACTGGCCTTCGGTTCCAAGCGGTTCGGCGCTCGAACAAATCGGCGACGGATAGAATTCGCGTCTCTGAGCCCGGCGGGCCGCCAATCGTAAGGCCCATCGGCATACCGTCCGGGAATACGCCGAACGGCAATGTCAGCGCGGGCAAACCGAGCTGATTGAAAATGAACGTGCAGGCATCGGTCAAGTCGAACGGATCGTCGGCTTCGTCGATCGTCGGCGGGGTTCTCAGCACTGTCGGAATAAGAACCAGATCGAAATCATGGAACAGGGCCGCCGCCTCCATGCGTCGATCTGCAAGGGCTCTGCGGGCCATATCGAGTTCAATGTCTGGAACTTCGGCGCCGCCCATCAGCGACGCAAGCGTTCGCGGATCGAATTTTTTTGGTTCGGCGCCGATTGCGCCGGCGTGATAGCGGTATGCTTCCGCCTCGATGATGCGATCAAAATCCGGAACGGGAAGAGCCGCGTTGACGATCTCAGCGCCGCCGCCGCGAAGAACCCGAAGCGCTACGTCGAACGCCTCTCGGATCTCGGCGGAAAAAACGGCGTCGCAATAATCGAGCGGTCGGCTGAGCGCGCCGAGCCGCAGGGAATTGACGGGTTCACCCGCTTCGGGAGCTGAGTTTCCGGCCATGATGTCGAACATGATCGAAATGTCCGAGGTGGACCTGCAAATCGGCCCGATATGGTCATAGGTTTCGGATAGGGGCATGACCCCGTCGGCGCTGATCCGGCCATAAGTGGGTTTGAGCCCGAAAACGCCGCACATTGAAGCTGGTATACGAATTGAGCCGCCGGTGTCAGTTCCAACGGCGGCGTAGCAAAAACCGGCGGCAACCGCCGCCGCGGCGCCGCTCGATGATCCGCCAGTGATGCGGTCGGGGTTCCACGGATTGCGCGCCGGCCCGACATTGCTGACGGCGCCGGTTGCGCCAAAAGCGACTTCGTGCATGTTCAGTTTGCCGAGGATAATCGCTCCCGCGGCTTTCAATCGCCTGACCACTTCGGCGTCCGCAGCCGGCCAATAATCCGTATACGCATTGCTTGCGGCGGTGCGCGGAAATCCGGCGACATCAATATTGTCCTTTATGGCGATGGGAACGCCGTGCAGCAAGCCGCGCTTTTGGCCGGCGGATATTTCTGACGATGCGCGCGCCGCCGCCTCCCGCGCGCCGTCTTGGTCGAGTGTGATGAAGGCGTTTATGATCCCGTCAAAACGATTGATGCGGGCGAAACAGGCGTCGACGGCGTCAACCGGGGAAAACCTGCGGGCTGAAAACCCGTCACTGAGCTCCTTGATGCCCAGAAGAGTGAGATCATCCGTCTCAAAATGCCGGTTCGCGCATGCGGCGATCGCGATGGACGCCAATCCCGCCAGTGTCTGACGTCGGCTTGGCCCGCAAACGCCTGCCATAAGCCCCCTGATTGATCCGGCGCCGCCTCCGGCCCTGCTGTCAATTTCACGCTGATCGGGGTCCGCGTCCAGCGTGGCGATGCGCCGCCGGATAGCCTAGAAGGCGTCGCGATGAGGATGCCGGCGACACCTGAAACAATATATGCGCGCGCTTCCGGGGCCGGCCGCGCCGGCGTCGCCGTCTTCCGGATTTCGGGCCCGCGCGCTTTTTCAATCGCAGAGGCAATGTCCGGGCTCCTTCCTGATCCGAAACGGGCCGCCCTGCGGCCGATCAGGGAAAAATCAGGCGCATTGATCGATGAAGGCCTCGTTCTGGCGTTCCGGGGGCCGGCGAGTTTCACCGGCGAGGATGTCGTCGAGTACCATTTGCATGGGAGCCCGGCCGTCGAAGCGGCGTTGGCTGAAGCCCTGGCGGCGCTCGGCGCCCGGTCGGCTGAGGCGGGCGAATTCACGAAGCGTGCGCTCGTCAACGGGAAGCTTGACCTTGCGGAGGTAGAAGGCCTCGCAGATCTTCTCGAATCCGAAACGAGCCTACAAAGAATGCAGGCTTTGGGGCAGTTGGGCGGCCGCCTTTCGGAGGCGGCGAAAGGCTGGCGCAAGCGGCTTCTCGCCATCATCGCCCCGCTCGAGGCCGACATTGATTTTCCTGATGAAGGGGGTGTTCCAGCGGCGGTGGCCGCGCGTGCGGGTCCGGAAATCGACGCGCTGGTTTCTGAACTGAAGTCTCATCAATCGGCGGCGCGGCAGGCGCAAGCCGTGCGCGAGGGCGTGAAGGTCGCGATCATCGGCGCGCCGAACGCCGGCAAGTCGTCCCTGCTCAACCGCCTTGCGGGGTCTGATCGGGCGATCGTGTCTGAAATCCCGGGAACGACGCGCGACATCATCGAGGTGAGGTTAGACCTCGGCGGGATGCTCGTATCCCTGTTTGATACAGCCGGACTGAGGGAAAACAGCGAGGATTTGATAGAAATTGAAGGAATGAAACGTACACGGAGGATCGCCGCCGATGCGGATATCCGTGTGCTGATGATCGATGTTTCACGTGAAACGTTTCAGCACGGTAGTGTTTCACGTGAAACAAACGACCCCGTTTTTCAACCTGAGGTAGCAGAAAATGCCGGGTATGGCCTGTCAGGCGAACGGGATTTCGTGGTCTTGAACAAAATCGACCTGTTCCCCGTGCCGGAGGCCGCCGGTCTGTCCGCCGGCCGGCGGTTCGGTATGTCCGTGAGGACCGGGGAGGGCTTTGACGCCTTCCTGGCCGCCCTGACGACGGCGGTCACGGATCTCGGTCGCACTGAGGATGCCGTGCTGACCCGGGCGCGCCATACCGAGGCGGTGCGGTATGCCATCGGATTTCTCGAAACCGCGAGGGAGAAGATCGACGAAGCGCCAGAACTCGCCGCCGAGGATGTCCGGCTTGCCATGCGGGCGCTCGGCCGTATTACCGGGGCGGTCGACGTCGAAGACGTCCTCGGCGAGATATTCGCGAGTTTCTGCATCGGAAAATAAGGCCTGAGCCGGGCCCTCGTTTCACGTGAAACTGAGGTCAGGCGGTGACGGTGATGTGCCGCAATCGGCCCGCCGCCCGCGCCAGGACGTCTGCGGCGTCCGTCTGGCCCGATATGCGGAGTTTGCGCGCCGCGCGCTCGTAATTGTCGATTTTTTCGTGCAATCGCCGGTTCAAAATGAGCGACAGACGATCTTCATTCGTCGCGGCCGGCGGGCTTTTTCTCCCGAACCCGCCTTCAACCGCCGTCTTCGAAGCTGCATCTATGCAAGCCATTTTTGCCTCCTCACGGAACGGCTCCCCTTAACAGGACGTAAATGCAGCGGGTGTGCCGGACGCGCGGGGTGATAATGATCCTTGCAGATTATTCAGAAAACACCCTGAAAGCAGGCGTTTTTGACTGGCGCCGCACGTAACGGGCGTTCCCACGCGCGCGGCGGCGCCCTATATGCCCGCCATGAATTCTGCAGCGACAGTCTGGGACGTCATTGTCATCGGCGGCGGCCATGCGGGGTGCGAAGCCGCAGCCGCAGCCGCGCGCATGGGCGCGAAGACGCTGCTGGCAACACATTCCGCCGGGACTATTGGCGAGATGTCCTGCAACCCGGCGATCGGAGGCCTCGGCAAGGGC
>JAGRED010000155.1 GCA_020446725.1 Parvularculaceae bacterium
CGCCATGGTTTGCGTTTTGTAAGGGCTGACGCGTCTAAAATGCGCCCCATTGCTCTTTTATCGGGAACGCAATGCGTAAGGCCGTATTTATCGCCCTTTCTGTCCTCCTGCCGGCCGCCGCCGGCGGCCAGTCTTTGCGCGATTTGCGGGCGCAGGATGCGGAGGAACGCGCGCTCGCGCGTGAGGCCGCCTATACGAGCGAAGTTTGCGGCCGCTCGATTGAAGCTGAAATTGACTGGTCGAGCGTGCGCGACTGGCCTGCCGATGAGAGCCTTGTCGACGCCTGCAATGGCGCGCTCGGCGCGGTCGAGACGATCTGCCGGGCGGGCCGCAGGAATGTCGTGCATGACTTCGAATGCGCGGGCGACGGTTCGGGTCCGTCTCTTTCCGGCGGGACGCTGCGCTACGGCGCTTCGCCCGGCGGCAACGGATATGCGGCGACGCTCGCGACAATCGGCGGGCGCTGATTGAAATTCGTCTTCGATCGCCCCATGTGACGGCGATGCGCATGCTGATTTTCTCCGCCGCCTTCGCCCTTCTCGCCGCCTGCGGCGCCGGCCAGCATGAGGAGGTCGGCGAATTCAAGAACGATCTCATCGGCAACGAGATCAAGCTTGAAGCCCTGAAAGACCCGAAGGTCGAAGGCGTCACCTGCCATTTGAGCTATTTCGATCGCGCCGTCTGGGACCGGCTCGCCAAGGGCAACTGGTTCGAGAACCCGTCCAACTCATCAATCGCCTGCCGCCAGACGGGACCGATCGTCATCGGCGCGATTGATTTCGACAAGAGCGGCGAGGAAGTCTTCTCGCAACAGCAGAGCCTAATCTTCAAGCAGCTCGCCGTCCGGCGCATCTATGACGCGTCGAACGAAACGCTCATCTATGTCGCCTATACGAGAAAGCCTGTCGAAGGCTCGGCGAAAATGTCGATCTCGACGATTTCGCTTTACGGGCAGGATGTCGGCGTTCCAGCAAGCGAATAGGCGCGCTAGCGAAATCCGTCCTTCCGTTTACGGATTTCAGCGAATACGGCGACCGGATCGACGCCCGCCATGCCTAGCGCCTGTTGAACGCTGACGTCTTTCGCGCGCAGAAACGGGTTCGTCGCGAGTTCATCGCCGACAGTTGACGGCACGGTCGGCTCCCCGGCGGCGCGAAGTTTTTTGATCCCGTCATAACGCCGCGCCAGCGCCTCGTTCCCGGGGTCGACCGTGACGGCGAAACGCGCATTCGCCTCGGTGTATTCATGCGCGCAATAGAGCTTCGTTTCCGGAGGCATCGCCGCGATCTTGGCGAGGGAGGCGTGCATCTGCGCCGGCGTTCCTTCAAACAGCCTTCCGCAGCCGAGCGCGAATATCGTGTCGCCGACAAACGCCGCGCCGTCTTCCGCGAAATGATAGACGATATGGCCGAGCGTGTGGCCCGGCGTCGCGCGGACGACGGCAGTCGAGGCGCCGAGCCTGATGAGGTCGCCTTCATCCGCTTCTTCGTCGATCTCCGGAATTTTGGCCGCTTCGCCTTTCGGGCCGATGATCCTGCAGCCCCAGCGCTCCTTTAGCGCCTGATTGCCGCCCGCATGATCGGGATGCCAGTGCGTGTTGAGGATATGCGTGAGCGCCCAGCCTTCCCTTTCGAGGACGGCGTTGATCGCAGCGGGATCGGGCGTGTCGATCGCGGCGACGGCGCCGGTTTCCCGGTCGCGGATGAGATAGCCGTAATTGTCGGCGAGGCACGGGAACTGGCGGATGTCGATCGGCATCGGCGCACTCTACGCGAACGCGACGAGGGGTCCAGCGCCTGATGTTGTTTCATTAACGCGAACAAGCGAAAACAGGCGCCGCCATGCGCACCGACATTCTCGACCTGCACGATTTTTATCAAAGCCCGCTCGGCGTTGCGGCGCAGGGGTTCATCGCGGGCCGGATCGAAGAGGCGTGGCGCGACCATGCGCGGCTCAGGATAGCGGGCTTCGGGCATGCCGAACCTTTTCTCGGGCTTTTTTCCGCCGCTGAGCGCGTCATCGCTATCGCACCAGGCGCGCAAGGGGTCATCCACTGGCCGACAGGCGCGCAAAACGCGGCGACGCTTGCGGGCGAACATGAATGGCCCTTGCCGGACGCTTCGATCGACAGGCTTCTTGTCGTGCACGGGCTTGAGGAATCGGACGATCCGAAACGGCTGATGCGGGAAATCTGGCGCGTGCTGACAAGCGACGGCCGCGTCATCTTCGTCGTCGCGCATCGCCGCGGCCTGTGGTCGATGATCGACACGACGCCTTTTGCGCATGGACGGCCCTATCTCAAGGGACAGCTTGAGCGGTTGTTGCAGCGCTCGATGTTCCGCCCGACCGCATGGTCAGGCGCGCTTTATTTCCCGCCGGCGGGTGCGCGCTTCCTGCTGCGCGCGGCGAACGCCTGGGAGCGGGCGGGCGGGCGTTTGTGGTCCGGCCTTTCAGGCGTCTTGATGGTTGAGGCCGCGAAGGATATGGCCCAGCCGATCGCGCGCGCAGCGCCGGCGCTTGCGCGCGCCGACCGCCCGGCGCCCGCGCGCCCCGCGATGACAAGGAACGCAAAGCCGTGACGAGCGAATCGTTTTCCAGAGCAGCGATCATCGGGATCGGTCTTATCGGCTCATCGCTTGGGCGCGCGATGCGCGAGGCGGGTGTCGCTGGAACGATTGTCGGGTTTGACCAGTCGCCGGATGTCATCAGACGAGCCGCGGCCTGCGGCGTTGTTGATGCGCCGGCCGCCTCGCTCGACGAGGCGCTTGTCGGCGCCGATCTCATCGTCGTCTCAACGCCGGTCGGCGCGATGGCGACGGTGCTCGCCGAAATCGCCGCGAAGGCGGAAGCGGGCGCGCTCGTTATAGATGTCGGATCGGTCAAAGGCGCCGTCGTCACAGCTGCGGCCGATCTTAATCCGCGCGTTCATATCGTTCCCTGCCACCCCGTCGCCGGCACCGAGCAATCAGGACCCGAAGCGGGTTTCGCTTCGCTCTTCAAGGACCGCTGGTCGATCATCACCCCGCTTGCGCGCCATGACGAGGCTTACCTTGCGGCGGTCAAATGCGCCGCCGATCTCTGGCGCGCGGTCGGCGCGCATGTCGAGCTGATGGATCATCAGCATCATGATCTTGCGCTGGCGATCACCTCCCACCTGCCGCACCTTATCGCTTTCACGCTGGTCGGCGCCGCCGACGATCTTGAAAGCGTGACCGAGGCCGAGATCGTCAAATATTCGGCGGGCGGCTTTCGCGACTTCACGCGCATCGCCGCGTCCGATCCCGTCATGTGGCGCGACGTCTTCGTCAACAATAAGGACGCGGTGCTTGAAGTCCTCGGGCGGTTTACGGAGGAACTCGCGCTTCTGCAGCGGGCGATCCGCTGGGGCGACGCGGAAACGCTTGAGAAGGTCTTTGCGCGCGGGCGATCGCTCCGCCGCGCCATCGTCGCCGCCGGCCAGGAAAAAGACGTGCCGAATTTCGGGCGAGACGAAAAAGCGTAGAACGCGTGGCCGCTATCGCGCTTTTCCTCGCCCTCGTCGCCGGTTTCGCCGCTCAACGAGGCTCCATCTGCGCGGTCGCCGCCGTCAAAGCGCTTGTCGTCGATCGAAAGCCGTCTCGCTATCGGGCGTTTGTCGAATGCGCGGCTTGGTCGCTTGCGGTCCTTGCGACGGCGAGGCTGCTGGGCGTCGCGCCGGGTTCAACGCCATCCGCTTTCCCTGCGGGCGCGACCGCTGCGGTCGGCGGCGCGTTATTCGGCGTCGGCGCGGCGGTCAACGGCGCCTGCACGTTCGGGACAGTCGCGCGGTTGGGACGCGGCGATTTTTCCTATGCGGCGATGCCTGTCGGGTTCATCGCCGGCGTCATCATGATCGCAAGGCTGGCGGACGCGCCCGCGCCGCTCATGGATGCGCCCGATCCGACGCAATCATCGCTCGCCGCAATGCTGATCGTTTTTTTTGTCGGTTATCAATTCTTCCGGATAAGCGATGTCGTCACCGGTCCGCGCGACGCCTTCTCAAAGCTCACGGCAAAGGAATGGCCGCCATCGCTCGCCATGGGCGTGATCGGCGTTGTTTCCGGCCTGTTGATGGTTTTCTTTTCTCCCTGGCCGTATTCGAAACTGCTTGTCGAAATCGGCGCCGATCAGGAGAGCGGTCACCGGCTCTTGCGGATTGCGATCGCCTTTTCTTTCGTGGCCGGCGCCTTTATCGGCGCGCGTTCGATCAGGGCGTTTGTCTCGCGAACGCCCTCATTGCGTCTGGTCGCTGAAAAACTTTTGGGCGGGGCGATGATGGGCGCCGGCAGCTATCTCGCACCGGGCGGCAATGATTCGATGGTGCTGGTCGGCCTGCCGCATCTCTTTCTTTATGCGTTCATCGCCTATCTTTCGATGTCGGCGGCGATCGCGGCGGTCGTGCTCGTCGAGCAAAGGAAACGCTAGGCGACGTCCCCTTCCATCTTCACCTTGTGGCCCCACAGCCGGTGAACATGCAGGAGAACATCGTCTCTTGTTCTGGGATCAAGGGTGCGGCCGGCGTGAACGTCATGGCGCAGCGTGATCATGCGGTCGCCCTCAAGGTCGGCTGAGACGACCTGAATGTTCGGCTCATGCGCGCCGAGATCATATTGATGCGCGAGGCGCTCACGCAATTTCCTGAAGCCCATTTCGTCGTGGATCGCCTCGACTTCGTAATGCGCCTCGCTTGAACTGTCGTGCAGGGCGAAGAGCCGGAAGTCGCGCATCACCTTCGGCGACAAAAACTGCAGGATGAAACTCTCGTCGCGATAATTTGCCCAGGCGTCTTTCAGAATATCGCGCCAGTCGCCTTTTCCGGCGAAATCCGGGAACCATTCGCGGTCTTCTTCCGTCGGTTCGGTCGAGATGCGTTTGACGTCCTCCATCATCGCGAAGCCGAGCGCGTAAGGGTTGATTCCGGAATAGCGCGGATCATCGAATTCCGGCTGGAAGACGACCGATGAATGCGAATGGAGAAACTCCATGACGGCGCCTTCGGAGATAAGGCCTCTGTCGTAAAGCGCGTTCATGATGTAGTGATGGACAAACGTCGCACAGCCTTCGTTCATCACCTTGGTCTGTTTTTGCGGATAGAAATACTGCGAAACGTTGCGGACGATGCGCACCAGCTCGCGCTGCCAGGGTTTGAGAACGGGCGAAGCCTTCTCGATGAAATAGAGAAGATTTTCTTCCGGCAGCTTGATGTTCCTGACTTCAAGCTGACGTTCTTCCGCATCATCATCGTCTTCTTCCATGTTTGGAAGCGTGCGCCAGATGTCGTTGAATGTGCGTTGCTCGTGTTCGGCTCGCGCGACGGCGCGCGCAAGCTTGTCGGCTTCCGAAAGCCGCGGCGGGCGGTTGTAGCGGAAGACGCCCTGATCCATCAGCGCATGGGTGGAATCGAGAACTTTCTCAACCTCGTCAAGGCCGTATTCATCCTCGCATTTGGCGATGTATTTCTTGGCGAAGTCGAGATAGGGCAG
>JAGRED010000156.1 GCA_020446725.1 Parvularculaceae bacterium
CCTTGCGCGCGCATTCGCCAAGAATATCCGCGACGGACAGCTTTCAATGATCGCCGGCGCAATCGATGAGCTCTGTATGTCGCTCAGTGACTGCGTCGCGAAGACGACCGAGACGTTTTTCTTGCGCAGGGTTTTGAGCCAGTCGCGCAAGCGTTCAGCGAAGAGCGGGTGATCGAGAAACACCCAGGCCTCGTCGATGAGGAGAAGCGTCGGGCGACCGTCGAAGCGGCCATCGAGCCGATCAAAGAGATGGCTGAGCGCTGGGGCGACCGCCGCCTCGCGGCGCATCAGCGCCTCCATCTCGAAGCCGATGATGTCCGCTAATTGTAGCGTTTCTCCTTCGGCGTCAAACAACCCGCCATTGGCGCCGTCAATGGTGAAGGGTTTCAAGGCGTCGCGGAGATCGGCGCGTTGCAAGAGTAGAGAAAGGCCGGTGAGCGTGCGCTCCTTTGGCGGCGCTTCGCTCAAATTCTTGAGCGCCGACCAGACTGAGTCCCTGACGGCCGGATCGATTGAAACGCCTTCCTGCGCGAGACCGCCGAGGAGCCAGTGCTGCGCCCTCGCTCTGCCGGCGTCGGACGCGATATCGCGCAAGGGCTGGAAGGCGAGCGCTGCGTCATCGCCGAGATCATGGAACGCCCCGCCCATCGACAGGAGCGCGGCGCGCATCGACTTGCCCTTGTCGAATGCGAAGATTTGAGCGCCGTCATAACGGCGGAACTGCAGGGCCATCAAAGCGAGCAGGACCGACTTGCCGGCGCCGGTCGGCGCGACGATCAATGAATGCCCGACATCGCCGATATGGGTCGAAAACCGGAACGGCGTCGTCTCATGGGTGGTCGCTTGAATGAGCGGCGGCGCATCGAGATGCGCGTTCCACGGGCTTCCCGCCCAGACCGCCGACAAAGGGGCGAGATGCGCGAGGTTCAGCGTATGAACGAGCGGTTGGCGAATATTGGCGTAGAGATGGCCCGGCAAGGTCCCGAGCCAGGCGTCGACGGCATTGACGCTTTCGCGGATCGAAACAAAGCCGCGCCCGTTCAATACGCGTTCGATCTCTTTCGCCTTGGCGTCGGCGATTATCGCGTCAATATCTGAAACGACGACGGTCGCGGTCAGATAGCCGAATGCGACATCGTCGCTCCCAAGCTCCTGCAACGCCGCGTCCGCATCCGCCGCCTTGTTGTCAGCGTCGGCGTCGACAAGGACGCTTTGCTCATTGAACAAGGTCTCCTTGATGATCGCCGCGACCGACTTGCGCTTGGCGAACCATTGCCGGCGATATCTGGCGATCTCTTTCGTCGCGAGCGCCTTGTCGAGCGGGATGAAGCGCGTCGTCCAGCGATAGGAAAACCCGAGCCGATTGAGCGCATCGAGAAAGCCTGGTTCCGAGGCCGGCGGAAAGCCGAGCACGGAAATGACCCGCAAATGTTCGTCGCCAAGCATGGGGTGAAGGCCGCCGACAAGCGCGCAATCGGCGAGGATCGCGTCGAGGAATATCGGCGTTGCCGGCGCGGCGATCTGATGGCGCTTCGTCGAAATCGACCCATGCAGATAGGTCAGCGTCTCATCATCATCGAGCGCCGCGCATTCCGGGAGCAGCGTCGCAAGGAGATCCACGGCGCG
>JAGRED010000157.1 GCA_020446725.1 Parvularculaceae bacterium
AAGCGTGATGGGGGTCATTTTGCGGCTCCTTGCCGTTCAGGCGTCATCCCGGATGCGGCGCAGCGCGTAGCGGTGCGCTGCTGATCCGGGATCCAGTTGAATGTTGTGTGAGATCCCGCATCTGCGCAGCGGCATTCTATTCTGCAGCGCGTGCGGGATGACGGCGAAAGGCGCATAAGTCTTCACCGCCCTTTGAATGACGGTTTGCGCTTGTTCAAAAACGCGTCGACACCCTCGCGATAATCGTCAGAGCGTCCAAGTTCCCGCATCCGGTCGCGTTCAAGGTCGAGCTGTTCATCGAGCGGCCGTGTGAAGGCTGACCGAATAAGTTTTTTCGTTTCAGCAAGGCCGCGTGTCGGCGCGGCGGCGAATTTCAAAACAAGCGCGTTCGCTTCTTCGGCGAGCTTGTCATCATCGACGCATTTCCAGATGAGCCCCCACTCGGCGGCAATCTCTGCGGGCAAAGGCTCGCCTGTGAGCGCGAGCCCCAAGGCGCGCGCCTGTCCCGTAAGGCGCGGCAACGCCCATGAGCTTCCCGAATCCGGCACGAGACCGATATTGGCGAACGACATGATGAATTTTGATGATTTCGCGGCGAGGCAAATGTCTGACGCGAAAGCGAGCGAGGCGCCCGCCCCGGCGGCGACTCCGTTCACCGCCGCGACGACTGGCATCGGCAAGGACGTCAGCCGACGGATAAGCGGATTGTAGCGCTTTTCGACCGACTCGCCGAGATCGGGCGCTTCGCCCCCAGGCGTGACGGCGCGGTCGTTCAAATCTTGTCCGGCGCAAAAGCCGCGACCGGCGCCGGTGATCAGCAGGGTGCGGACGGATTTGTCAGCCTCGACCGCATCGAGCGCTTTGGCGATCTCGCCGTGCATTTCGACGGTGAAGGAGTTGAGACGGTCGGGTCGGTTCAGGATGAGGCGCGCCGCGCCGCTTTCAATCGAGAATTCAATCGTTTTGAACGCCATCGCCGCGGCTTTCCCTTGCTTGAGGGAGCGGAGTCTTATAATTGAACGCTCGGTCGGTCAATTATCGGCGGCCGAATGATGGGAAACCGATGACGCAAACCAAGGAAGACGCGCTTGCGCGCCGCATCGCTGAATATCTTCACTCGACTGAGGGCGTCGCGGAGACGTTCGGCCTCGTCATGGAAGGCGCCGGCTTCGGCTGGGCGAAATGTTCGATGGTTGTGAAGGAAAGCATGACCAACGGGCACAAGGTCTGTCATGGCGGCGTCCTGTTTTCCCTCGCTGACAACGCTTTCGCCTGGGCCTGCAATTCAAGGAATGTCATCGCCTTCGCGCAATCGGCGTCGATCAATTTCATTTCGCCGGCGCAGATCGGCGAGAAGGTGACGGCCCATGCGCGCGAGGAAGCGAATGAAGGCCGCACCGGCGTTTACACGGTGACGGTTACGGCCGAAGACGGACGGACGATCGCCGTCTTTCAGGGCTTGTCGCGTACGGCTGGCGGCAAAGTGGTGGAGGAGTGACAAGGGCATCTTCGTCATCCCGGATGCTGCGCGCCATGAAATGGTGCGCTGCTGATCCGGGATCGGTCGCAATCGAATGAGATCCCGCATCTGCGTAGCGGCATTTCATGCCTCAACGCGTGCGGGATGACGGAAAGTTGAGAGGTTTTATGACCAACGCCTATATCTGCGACGCTGTCAGGACGCCGATCGGGCGCTATGCGGGATCGCTTTCTTCCGTCAGGACTGACGATCTCGCGGCGATCCCCGTGCGTGCGCTGAAAGAGCGCAACGCCGGCGTCGATTGGGACGCGCTCGACGACATCATCATGGGCTGCGCCAATCAGGCGGGCGAGGATAACCGGAACGTTGCGCGCATGGCCGCATTGCTCGCCGGTCTCGGCGACAAAGCGCCCGGCACGACGGTCAACCGCCTTTGCGGATCGGGCATGGATGCGGTGACGATCGCCGCGCGCGCCATTAAGGCGGGCGAGGCGGATCTTATCCTCGCCGGCGGCGTTGAATCGATGTCGCGCGCGCCTTTCGTCATGGGCAAGGCCGATACCGCCTTTTCGCGCAGCGCTGAAATTTTCGACACGACGATCGGCTGGCGTTTCGTCAATCCGGTTCTGAAAGCGCAATACGGGATCGATTCCATGCCGGAGACGGCGGAGAATGTCGCCGCTGATTTCAATATCAGCCGCGCCGATCAGGACGCCTTCGCCCTTCGATCGCAGATGCGCGCGAGCGCCGCGCAAAAGAACGGACGTCTCGCGGCGGAAATCGTGGCGGTGACAATTCCGCAGCGAAAGGGCGATCCGAAAATCGTTGATGCGGACGAGCACCCGCGCGAGACGACGCTGGAGGTTCTTGCGGGGCTCAAACCCTTCGTGAAGAAGGACGGCGTCATCACCGCCGGCAACGCCTCGGGCGTTAATGACGGCGCAGCGGCGATGATCGTCGCGTCCGAAGCGGCGGTGAAAAAATACGGGCTGACCCCCCGCGCGCGCTTCATCGCCGGGGCGGTCGTCGGCGTGCCCCCGCGCATTATGGGTATCGGCCCCGCGCCGGCCTCGAAAGCGGTGCTCGCGAAAGCGAAACTCGCTGTCGGCGACATGTCGGTGATCGAGTTCAACGAAGCCTTCGCGAGCCAGGCGCTCGCGTCCTTGCGCGAGCTTGGCCTGTCCGACGATGCGGAGCACGTTAACCCGAATGGCGGCGCGATCGCGCTCGGCCACCCGCTCGGCATGTCGGGGACGCGCCTCGTTCAGACTGCGGCCGAAGAACTGCAACGAACCGGCGGCCGCTATGCGCTCGCCGCCATGTGCATCGGCGTCGGGCAGGGCATCGCGAGCATTATCGAACGAGTTTAGGATAATCTCCTAACCCGCTGAAATTGCTATAAAACAAAAGTTATCCTACAACTCGTCGGCAGCCCTATGATGGTCGTCATGGCGCAATGATGCGCCCGGCGACTGAGCGGACGGCATGATCGAATCGCGGCTGAAATCGATTGACGGAGACCGGCGCCCCTTCGCGGACCCGAATGGGCGCCCGTCTCCGCCAATCGATTTCAGCCGCAAGTCCACCATGCCGTCCGCTCCATCGCCGGGCGCATTATTGCGCCATGACGAACATCATAGGGCTGCCGACAAGGTG
>JAGRED010000158.1 GCA_020446725.1 Parvularculaceae bacterium
GGCGGCGTCCAGACGTCCGGCAGCGCCAAAAGCTTTTCAAACTTTGGATCGCGGCCGTGAGGCGCGGCGCTCGCCGCTAGATATTGCGCTTCCGCCAGAAGACAGGCGTCGCGCCAGCCATCCGCGCCGACGCGATAGAGCAAGGCGCGCGCATCGCGTTCATCAAGCGCGCGATCGACAAGTCCCGCATGATCGACCGCCGCGCGGCGACGTTTGCTCCGGACGTTCGAAAGTCTGAGGCGCGCATCGACGCCTTCCCCCGCCGCGCCAAAAAGCGCCGCAATCGCGAGCGTTCCGCACGCCTCTGGCGCAATCGCCTTTAACCGGGCGAGAGTCTCGATATCGGGCGTCGCCGGCCAGATCTCCGCAAGGACGCCTTTGGCGTGCATAGCTGAAACTGCGCCCTGCGGCGCCGGAAGGGAAAGCAGCTTCATCAGCTCATCGCCGACGCGTTCCGCCGAAAGGCGTTTGACGCCGTCTTTAAGCGCAGCGCATGCTTCAAGTCCCGCCTCATCGAACGTCGACGCAAAACGCGCGGAGAATCTGAAAAAGCGCAGAATGCGCAAATAATCTTCGCGAATGCGATCTTCCGGCGCGCCGATGAAACGCACGCGGCGCGCCGACAAATCCTCCATGCCGCCGACCGGATCGTGGAGTTCGAGCGAAGGGGTCAGGTAAAGAGCATTGATCGTGAAATCGCGCCGATGCGCATCGACGTCCCAGTCACGGGTGAAGGCCACGGTCGCGCGCCGCCCGTCGGTTGAGACATCCGCGCGCAGCGTCGTCACTTCGACGCCCTTGTGATCGGAAATCGCCGTGACGGTGCCATGCTCAACGCCGGTCGGCGCGACGCCGAGGCCCGCAGCCTTCAGCGCCTCCATGACGCGTTCCGGCGTCAATCTTGTTGCGACATCGACATCCTTCGACGCCTCGCCGAGAAGGCTGTCGCGAACGCAGCCGCCGACAAACCGGACCGAGCCTTCCTCCGCCGCTTCCAGCGCGCCGATGACGCGCGCGATATGTTTTTCCCGCGTCCAGGAAAAGCGTTCCGCAACGTCGATCGAAATTGGAACAGATGCGCCGCTCATGACCGATCGCCGTTCGGCTGAAGCGTTTCGGCAAGCGAGCGCAATATGCCGGCGGTCAATCCCCAGATGTGAAAGCGCCCATAGGGCGCTGCAAACATGCGATAAGCGACGCCGTCATGGCGGCGCTCTTCAAGCGCATGATTGGAAAGATCGGCGAGCCAGTCGAGCGGCGTTTCAAAAATCTCCGCGACTTCGCGCGGGCACGGTTTAATCGGCGCGTCAGGCTTTACAATGCCAACCACCGGCGTCACCGCGAAACCAAGCCCGCCTTCATGCACGCCGAGCGCGCCAAGCACCTGCACCGAGGCGCGCGGAATGTTCACTTCCTCTTCGGTTTCGCGAAGCGCCGTTTCAATGAGATTGCGGTCTTCCGGATGCGCCTTGCCGCCCGGGAAACTGATCTGACCGGCGTGCGACGGCATGTCGGCGGACCGGACCGTCATCAGAACGGTCGGGCCGCCCGGCCGGTCGATAATCGGCACCAGCACGGCGGCGGCCTGGCGCTTCTGCGTCCACCGCGATTCAAATCGCGCATCGCCGACAAGGTGCGGATTGATCTCGGCGAACAGCGCACGCACGCGTTGCGACGTGACCTGCGCCAGATTCTTTTCGATGCGCTCGCGCCAATCGTTCACGTCACCTTCCAAAGTCGGTTCAGCAGTCAGGCCTGATCGGCGAATATTTCGTCCGATGGCCGGAAAGGAAAAAACGCGCCGGCGGACGAAACGCCGAACCATAGCTTTCCGCCGATCTCGCGCGTTTCGCCGATTGCGACAAGATCATAGAACACCGCGCGGGATATCAGCGCCTCAAGGCCGGCCCGGACTTCCATATAGGGAGCCCACTCGCCGTTTCTCAATACATAGCGTATCGGGTGATCCGGCCCTGCGACGATTTCCTCGCCGACATTCGTGGTGACGACAATGCGGCTTTCGGCGCCGGCGACCTCGCGCCGCATCAAGACTGCGAGAAACGGCGTATCCTCGACGGCGATCCCCAGCTTCTCCACCGGAGTCACGAGAAAATAACGTTCGCCTTCCTTGCGCAGCACGGTTGAAAAGAGCCTGACCAGTTCAGCGCGCCTGATCGGTTCGCCTTCATGCGTCCAAACGCCGTCGCGCCGGATGACGACGTCAATGTCGCCGCGATAGGGCGGATCCCATTTCTCGACAGGCGGAAGCGGGCGGCCCGGTTTTCCTTCCAAGTCCGCGGCGTATCTCAACAGGTCAGTCATGAAACAAACGGGCCGGCGCCTCGGCGCCGGCCCCGCATCTCAATCGGAGATGTAATCAGTTGCCGCAAACGATGCAGCGCGCGTAAAGCGCGTTCGGATCGTTGAACTGATCGACAAATCCGAGTTCCTTCTCAACCGTCGCGATCGCCTTGCGGACGAGCGAGCGCGAAGCCTGCGCTTTGGATTTTTCGATCCCAAGCGCCGCCGCCGTTTTCGCAGCGGCTTCGCCGAAGAACATCGAGAAAGGCGAATGTTCCTCGCGGATATTAACGCGATCATATTCTGTCAGATTGGCGAGCCGAGCCGCCGCCGCCACCGCCTCGTCAATGTCGCCGAGGTGGTCGACGAGCTTCAAGCCCTGCGCCGTTTCGCCGATCCACACCCGGCCCTGCCCCACTGAATCGACATAAGCCGGCTCAAGTTTGCGGCCTTCGGCGACGACAGCGAGGAAATCGCGATAGCCGTCTTCGACGCTTTGCTGGAAGATGTCAGCGACATTGTCTTCAAGCGGTCCGACGCCCGTCGCGTAGAGCGATGAGAGCGCGGTCGTGCCGACGCCGTCCATGTTGAGCCCCCAGTGCTGGGCGGCTTTTTCAAACGTCGGGAAGAACGCGAAGATGCCGATCGAACCGGTCACCGTCGTCGGCGACGCCCAGATCTCGTCGCCCGGCGCGGAAATCCAGTAACCGCCCGACGCCGCAAGCGATCCCATTGAGACGACGACAGGCTTGCCGGCCGCCTTCAGCGCCAGCACTTCGTCACGAATGATTTCGGACGCGAAGGCTGAACCGCCCGGACTGTCGACGCGCAAGACGACCGCCTTCACGTCATCATCCTCAAGCGCGCGCCGCAGATAACCGGCGATCGTATCGCCGCCGGCCGCGACGCCTGGCGCCGCCTCGCCGTCAACGATAGTTCCGGCCGCCGTAACGACCGCGACATTCGGATCGCCGCCGTCTTTTTCAGGGCCGATCGCATGAAGATAGGCGGCGTAGCTGATATTCTTGAAGCTTTTGCCTGAATCGTCTTCGCCGAACGCCTCCTTCATCGCAGCGAGTTGTTCCGGCCGCGAGCTGAGATGGTCCACAAGACGATATTTGAGCGCCGCTTGCGCGAAGTCGCCGTTTGAGGCGCTCAGAATCTCGCCGAGATTGTTCGCGAAACGATCAATCGATCCCGCCGGCAGCGAGCGCGCCTTTTCGACGGACGCAATGTAGTTCGTCCACATGCTGCCGAGGAAGGCGAGATTGGCTTCCTTCGCTTCCGGCGACATGTCATCGCGCAGAAACGGCTCGACCGCCGCCTTGAACGTGCCGACGCGGAACACGTGCGGCGTGATCAAAAGCTTGTCGAGGAAGGATTTCATATAGGCGTCGTAGGAGCCGTAACCGACAAGAACGAGCGATCCCTTGTCATGCATGTAGATCTCGTCGGCATGCGAGGCGATCAGATACTGGTCCTGCCCGTAATAATCGCCGACCGAGTAAACCTTCTTGCCTGACGCTTTGAACTCATCGATGACGCCGGCGAGATAATGCGCTTTCGAGGCGCTGATGGTCGGGATGTAAAGCTGCGACAGGTCAAGGACGATCCCCTTGATGCGGTCGTCTTTCGCCGCGGCGCGAATGGCGTGCGCGAGCTTGCCGACTTCGATCTGCGAGGGTTCGTCAGCGCCGTAGGCTTCCTGGATGAATAACTCGAACGGATCCTCGGACTCGGCTTCCTCAACCAGGACGCCGTTCGGATTGATCAGCAGCGCAGCCTCTTTCGGCACGCTGACGACTGTCTTCTTCCCGCCAAATCCGTCGCTGATGCCGACAAAGAGGCCGACGAACAGCAACAAGACGGCGAGACCGAGGATGCCTTGCAGCACCATCAAGATCCCGATCAGCAACTTGCCGAAACCCTTGATGAAGCTCCAGACGCTGTTTCTGTTTTCGTCTTCAGACACTGACCATACCCTTCATTCAAACGGCGTCGCCGTTTTCGCGCCCCGCTGACGCTCACCGACAGAGCGCCCGGCAAGACGATTGCCGGAGTGATTGTCCCACGCCCCTCTTAACGCCGCGATAACCACTTCATTTATTGAAGCCTCGGTCCATGGCGCCAGGGACATGCTAGAGAAGTTGGCGCTCCGCCCGCAAGTGGCAAGAGCGCTGCGACGAGGGGAGCCCCCAGGCCGTCAAATGGTTGCAAGGCGCGGTCAAAAGCGTGTTATCAGAAAGAGTTAGCGAATTTCCGCGCTTATAATCGGGCGAGCCGACGCAAGGGACCGACAGAATGACCGATGCCGACATTTTGAAGGAATTCGAGGCCGCGGCCGCCCAGTTCAAGGCCGCCCGGGAAAGCCTTTCAAAAGTGGTCTACGGTCAGGACGAGGTGATCGAGCTGACCCTTGCGACGCTGGCGGCCGGCGGACACGGCCTTCTTGTCGGCGCGCCCGGCCTCGCCAAGACCCTTCTCGTCACCTCGGTCGCGAGCCTGATGGGCCTTTCGGCCAAGCGCGTGCAGTTCACGCCGGACCTGATGCCGGGCGATGTTCTCGGCTCCGAAGTGCTGGAAGAAACGCCCGGCGGCAAACGCGAATTTCGATTCATCCCCGGACCGGTTTTTTGCCAGCTCCTGATGGCTGACGAGATCAATCGCGCGAGCCCGCGCACGCAGTCGGCGCTGTTGCAGGCGATGCAGGAACTGCATGTCACCGTCGCCGGCGCACGTCATGACCTGCCAGCGCCGTTTCATGTGCTCGCAACGCAGAACCCGATTGAGCAGGAAGGCACCTATCCCCTTCCCGAGGCTCAGCTCGATCGCTTCCTCATGCAAATCAATGTCGGCTATCCCGATGAAGCGTCCGAGCGGCGAATGCTCGCCGCAACGACCGTCGCCGATGCGCCGATCGTCGGACAGGCGATGACGGCGAGCGATCTTCAGCGCGCGCAGCAACTAGTCCGTCGAATGCCGATCGCCGACCGGATCGTCGATGCTATCCTGTCGCTCGTTCGCAGCGCGCGCCCGACGGCCGACGGATCTGACCGCGTGCGCGATCTTGTCGGCTGGGGGCCGGGACCGCGCGCAAGCCAGGCGCTATCGCTGGCAGCCCGCGCGCTCGCGCTGATTGACGGCAGACACGCACCGTCTCTCGAAGATGTCCGGCGGCTTGCAAAACCGGTGCTGCGTCATCGCATGGCGCTCAATTTCGCCGCGCGCGCGCAAGGCGTTGAGATGGACGGTTTCATCGACGATCTCGTCGGGAAAGCGTTCTGATAATGGCGCTGCGGCCTGAGATCAGCGGTCCGGCCGCCGTCCGCCGCGAAGCGGAAGAGATCGCCGCATCCTTCCCGCCCTTGCTGATTGAAGCTGAACGCATCGCGCATACGGTCGCCGCAGGATTGCACGGGCGCCGCCGCGCAGGGCCCGGCGAATCTTTCTGGCAGCATCGCGCCTACGCGTTCGGCGATCCTGTTTCCGCTATCGACTGGCGTCAGTCGGCGCGCGTCGCCGATCGGCTTTACATTCGCCAGAATGAATGGGACGCGGCGGCGGCCGTATGGATCTGGCGCGACCCGTCGAGATCGCTCGATTATTCTTCAAGCCGCGCGCTGCCGACCAAACGGCGGCGAGCCGACGTCATCGCAACAGCGCTCGCCTCACTCCTCGCCGACGGCGGCGAAAGGATCGGCGTCGCATCAGCCGAACGGCGAATATTTCACGGCCGCAACGCCGCCGCGCGCTTTCTTGAGGCGCTCGGCGTCGACGGATTTGACGATCGTGCGTCAGCGCCGGTCTATGCGCCGATCGGCGCGCATGCGCGCATCGTGATGATCAGCGATTTTTTCGCCGATCCGGAAAAAATCTCGCACGTCGCCGCCCAATACGCCTCACAAGGCGTAAAGGGCGTCATGGTCCAGATCGTCGACCCGGCGGAAGAAACATTTCCCTACAACGGCAGAACGGAATT
Organism: Parvularculaceae bacterium; assembly: GCA_020446725.1. Taxonomy (GTDB): domain Bacteria; phylum Pseudomonadota; class Alphaproteobacteria; order Caulobacterales; family Parvularculaceae; genus Amphiplicatus. The sequence continues at coordinate 6,281 of JAGRED010000158.1, forward strand.
CTCCGATCTTGAGAGCCGCGACAAGCTCGTCTTCGGCGACGCGCAGTCGCTCGGCTCCGTCTACCGGCGTGAATTCGCCGCGCATCGCCAGTCATTGATCGATCTCGCCAACCGTTTCCAATGGTCATTCATCGCACATCGCACGGACGCGCCGGCGACCGCGGCGGCGCTCGCCTTGTTCATGGCGCTCGCCGATCAGAGAGGACGGCGCTGATGCGCGCGTTCGGTTAGGGAAAACTTGCCGATGGGCGCCCTCTCGTTTTCGTCTCCCCTTATATTGATCTCCCTGCTGGCGCTGCCCGCCATCTGGCTCGTGCTGCGCGCGACGCCGCCGGCGCCGCAACGCGTCCGATTCCCGGCATTTGACCTGTTGCGTCGCCTCGCACGGACGCGCGAGACGCCCGAGCGCACGCCGTGGTGGGTTCTCCTGCTGCGGCTGCTGATCGCGGGTCTCGCCATTCTCGGTCTCGCAG
>JAGRED010000159.1 GCA_020446725.1 Parvularculaceae bacterium
GTGCGATGGAGATGGCGTTCCAGATGCTCGATCTGGCGATCGAAAATCGGGCATTCGCGCCTGTCTTCAATCGCGTGGCAGGCGTGGCTGACCGTCGTCTTGTCTCGCCCGAATTCAAGCGCCACGTCGCGCAACGACATATCCGCGACGACATGGCAGAGATACATGGCGAGCTGCCGCGCGAAAGCGACAGGCGCCAGACGTTTGTTGGCGGCGATCAGCTCCAGCTCAACGCCGCATGATTTCGCCGCCAGCTGCAGCGATGCTGTAACAATGCGTTTTTGATAAAAGGCGTTTAGTCCTCCGCGCCATTCGATCATCCTCAAGGCTCCGCTCCCCTCGGCCCCTAAAGGCCTCACCGTCATAAGCCTACAACTTGAATCGAAGTGTTGGATAACTTCGGTCAGCGCGGTTAGGATTGCGTTAGGACTTAAGGTTAAGCCGCGCACGAAGCGCGCCGCCGCTCATTTCATTCGCCGTCAAAATGAACGACGTCAGAGCTGCGTGATGATGCGCTGCGTCAGACCAGGCGTCAGGAAGCGAAAGCGATCACGAGCGCAAGCCCCAGAACAATCGCCGTTGCAAGCGCCATGAAGCCGGTCGGCCAGCTGCGCGCCAGCGCGCCTTCCGGTCCGTGCATCGTATAGATTCGGTCCATCGCTCGCTTGAAGCGCGCAGTGAAAAGCCGCCACACAAGACGCCAGAGCGCGCGCACGGCCGCCGTCGCCCAGCCGAGAAGCCCGCGGCCCGGCACGCGATAAAGCCAGTCCGTATCGAGATTGGTCGACGGAACTTCGGCCGGATACCATTTGATGAGGATCAGCACCGCAAAGGCGAGCACCGCCCAGAGAAGGAGCTGAAGCTGTTCGACGACGTGATAGGCCGCATAGGGGTGATAGTCGGCGACCGCCTCAGGATACGGCATCAGCGCATAAAGGGGTTCAGGATGAACGCCGATCGCGATGCACAAGAACGCCGATATTCCCATGGCGAGCAGCATCGCGGGCGGCGCTTCTTTCGGCCGCTTGCCGCTGTCATGCGCGAAGAAGGTGAAATAGGGGATCTTGATCCCCGCATGTTCGAGAACGCCCGCCGAGGCGAAGAGAAGAACGAGCCAGATCCAGAAGGCGTGCGCTTCGCCCGCCGCATCGATGATGAGGCCCTTCGTCACGAAGCCCGCAAAACCCGGGAAGGCGGAAATCGACATCGCGCCGATGATGCAGAACACCATCGTCACCGGCATCGTCTTGTAAAGCCCGCCAAGCTCGGTCGCCTTTGACGTGCCTGTCCGATAGATCGCGGCGCCGACCGCCATGAAGAGAAGGCTTTCGAAAATAATGTTGGTGAAGGCGTAGCCGACCGCGCCGTTGAGCGAGGCCGCCGTGCCGAAGCCGATGCCGATCACCATGAAGCCGACCTGGTTGTTGATCGAATAGCAGAGAACTTTTTTGAGATCGTTCTCGATGAGCGCGAAGAAGATCGGGAAGATCGTCATCACGGCGCCGAGCCAGACAAGCTCCGGCGTGCCGGGGAATGCGCGTGCGAGCGAGGCGACGGCGAGTTTGGTCGTGAAGACGGAAAGAACGATCGTGCCGGCGAAGTCGGCTTTCGGATAGGCGTCCTGCACCCAGTTATGAAGGAGCGGGAACGCCGCCTTGATGCCGAAGGCGATGAGCATGACGAGGCCTGACGCCTTGATCGCGCCCTCGGCGTCGCGCAGGCCGATCTCGCCGAACGCAAGCGATCCCGTCTCGCGGAAGACCAGCACTATGCCCGCGAGCAGCAGGACGCCGGAAAGGATCTGGATTGTCAGATAACGCATGCCGGCGAGGAAGGTCGCGCGCGTGCCGGGGCCCCAGACGAGAAAGACCGAGGTGATCGCAGCAATCTCCCACCAGACGAAGAGCGTGATGAGATCGCCGGCGAGAACGCCGCCGAGCGCGGCGGCGGGATAGGCGAGCGTTGCGAAATCCTGCGCCCTGTTGCGGCTGTGCCAGGCGTAGAGAAGATTGAGCGCCGTCGCGATATGGAAAACGACCGCGAAAAGTCGCGACAGGGGATCAAGCCGCAGCATCACGACCGGCTCGCCGAATATCGACAATGCGCCGTACTCGCCGAGGCCGAGACGATTGAGCTGCCAGGCGCTCATGGCGACGAAGACGAGCATCAGCGGACGACGGATCGCGGCGAAGCCGTTCGGGATGAACGCGCCGAGAACCGCGCCGACGGTGAGGATAACCGCCGGGTTCATCGCAAGCGCGGAAAGTAGGCCGGTCTCGCCCATCTCTATTCCCGCTCCTCGTAATAGTCTTCTTTTCGACCGACGAGTTTCCTCAGATGCTGGCCGGCGAGGACGATGAAGGCGAAAGCGGCGAAGCCGTAGACGGCGAAAAA
>JAGRED010000160.1 GCA_020446725.1 Parvularculaceae bacterium
GTCACAAGCGCATGACGCAGACCGCCCGCCGGATAGGAGTCAAGCGCATCGGAGAGCAACACGCCGCCTTCTTTCATCCAGCCGTCGGTCGCGATCTGAAAATTCCCCTCGCCATCAAGGCGGACATCAAACGCGCAGCAAATCCGGTCCGCGCCGAATTCCTCGATCCAGCGATTGACCTCGGCGGCGTTTTTCACGGCGGTCGAACCGATGACGGCGCGCGCAACGCCTGAGTCGAAAAGCGCGATAAGATCCTCCCGCGTTCGGACGCCGCCGCCGCATTGAATGCGGGCGTTTGTTTTCTCCGCAAGCAATGAAATCAGCGCCGTCTGGCGGCGCGCGCCGCTTCTCGCGCCATCGAGATCGACGACATGGACCCAGTCGGCGCCAGCATCCGCAAACGCCGATATCTGATCGAGCGGATCGCCATATCGAGTCTCTTGCGCGAAATCGCCATGCGTCAGCCGCACGCAACACCCGTCAATCAGGTCGATGGCGGGAATGATCAGCATGAGAGCGCCAGAAAATTGGAGAGTATGCGCCGGCCCGTTTCGCCCGAGCGCTCGGGATGAAACTGGCAGCCGAAAATATTGCCGGCGCCGACAATCGCGGCGAACGCAGCGCCGTATTCGGCGACAGCGAGCGTGCAATCGGTCAGCGGACAGGCGAATGAATGCACGAAATAGCAATAGTCGCCGTCGCGCACGCCTTCGAGAAGGGCGTGCGGCTTCAGCTCCTGAAGCCGGGACCAGCCCATATGCGGCGACGGCGCCGCAATCGAAGACGGAAGCCGGCGAACCTTTCCCTTGATGAGGCCGAGCGCGATCGCATCGCCCTCTTCGCTTTCCTCGAAAAGCAGCTGCTGGCCGAGGCAAATGCCGAGCATCGGCCGGTTGAAACCGACAAGCGCGTTTTTAAGGCCCGCATCGTCTATCCGGCCCATGGCGTATGAGGCGGCGCCGACGCCCGGAAGAATGACGCGCTCCGCCTCCTCAATTTCCTTCGGGTCGGCGGTGAGCCGTGCTTTCGCGCCGAGCCGTTCAAGCGCGAACATGACGGAGGCGGTGTTCCCGACGCCGAGCCTTACAACCGCGACCGTCACAGGATCGCTCCCTTTGTCGACGGCGTCAGGTCGCTTTCAACGCGCAGCGCCTGACGAAGCGCGCGGCCGAACGCCTTGAAACAGGCTTCCGTCTTGTGGTGATCGTTCTCGCCGGTGACGGAGAGGTGAATGGCCGCGCGCAGCGACTGCGCGAGAGAGCGAAAGACATGCTCCGTCATTTCCGTCGGATAATCGCCAATCAAGGGCGCTGAAAAAGCGCCGTTGAACTGAAGATACGGCCGACCGCCGAGATCGACGGAAACGCGCGCCTCCGCTTCATCCATCGGCAGGACGAAACCAAAGCGCGCAATGCCCCGCCGTTCGCCGAGCGCGCCCGCCAGCGCATCGCCGAATGCGATGGCGCAGTCTTCAATCGAGTGATGCGCATCGACGTCAAGATCGCCGCGGCAGTCAAGCGTCGCGGATATCCCGGCGTGATGGACGATCTGCAGGAACATGTGATCGAGAAACCCGACGCCGGTCGATATGCTCGCCGTTCCCGCACGATCGAGATCGACGGAGGCGACAATGCGCGTTTCCGCCGTTTCCCGGACGATTTCGCCCCGACGCGACGGGCGCTGCGTCCCCTCAACGCCGAACGCGCGCAGCAGACGGTCGTTTTCCTCACCCGCGCCGACGGATAGTCGTATAAGTCCGTCAGACAGCCGATCGCCTGCGACATCCCATGCCGCCAGCGCGCGCAACGCTTCGCCCGCATCGGCCGTTCTGACAATCACAGCGGCGCCGGCGTCTTCCGCCGCTTCAATAATCATCGGCGCGCCGGACAACGCCTGCGCCAGACGCTTTCGGTCCGCCTTCACGCGCTCAATACGGTCAAGCGTCGCCGCGCGGCGCGTCGGATCGAGAACCGCGAGCGCCGCATTGCAGATGATTGGCGGCAGCGCCGTCGGTTCAAGCAGCAAGGAAAGCGCGGCGATTAAATCCGGATTTGCGATCAACGCGCCGCATGGCGCCCCGGCGAGGCCGTAGGCGCATTCAAGGCTTCTGATGACGACGACATGGTCCGTCTTGGCCGCCGCCTCGGCGGCGCTTTCAAACGGCGCGAATTCAATCTCGCTTTCATCGATGACGAAGATTCTCGCCGCATCGCCTTTTTTCGCCTGCGCAAGGGCGTCACCCGCTTCCCTGGCGGAAGCGAATACGGCGCCGACCGCTGCGCCGTCATCGCCGGCGCGCAAGGCATAAAGCCGCATCAATTGACGCAGCGCCGGGTTTGGTTCACGCGCCGTCGCCGTCTCGCCGCGCTGCGCCGCCCAGCGCAAGACAATCTCAAATCCATGCGCGAGGCCGCGCACCGGCA
>JAGRED010000161.1 GCA_020446725.1 Parvularculaceae bacterium
AGCAATTCGAGCAGAAGGCCTGCGATCTTGCCGCCGTTTACGAGAATATCATTCGGCCATTTGACTTGAATATCGGCGTTTGGCGCGAAGCGGCCCACCGCATCAAAGACCGTGAGGGCGGCGACGAAGGAGAGTTGCGGAAGCGTCTCGGGCGCGAACGCGGGCTCGAAGAGAAACGTGGCCGCGACATCGCCGTCCCGCTGGATCCATCCGGCGCCGCGCCGGCCGTAGCCCGCTGTCTGACGCAATGCGACAATCCAGAGCGGACCGCGCTCTCCGATCGCTGCGCGCCTTTTCGCCTCAAGGCTTGTCGAATCGAGCGTGTCGAAAACTTCGATCCGCGCCCCGGAGGCGAATTTGCGCGTCATGCCTTAAAAGAGCGAAGCAGCTGCAGTGCGGGCTGCGGCGATCAACGGGCCCATGAAAACGAGCAGGACCGGAAAGACGAGAGCGGCCGAACCAAGCGCCGTTAGGCCAAGGCGCGAGCCGACTTCGCGTTCAAAGGCCGGCGCCGGATCGTTGAACCACATCAGCCAGATGATCCGCAGATAATAATAGGCTGAAATGACGCTCATCAGCGCGCCGACGATCGCAAGCCAGACAAGGTCAGCTTCAACCGCCGCCTGGAACACGACCAGCTTTCCAAAGAAACCGGCCGTCGGCGGAACGCCGGCGAGTGAGAAAAGAAGCACCGTCAAAATCAGGGCGAGGCCCGGATTGGTGCGGGTGAGGCCCGCCAGATCTTCAATCGCTTCGGTCATGCCGCCGCGCCGACGCATCAAAAGGATGCAGGCGAATGCGCCGATCGTCATCACAATGTAAATCGCCATGTAAACGAGCACCGATCCGACGCCCTGCGCCGTCCCGGCCGCCAGCCCGATGAGCGCAAACCCCATATGACCGATCGAAGAGTAGGCCATCAGGCGTTTGATATTCGACTGCACAATGGCTGAAAAAGCGCCGACGGCCATTGAGGCGACAGCGAGAATGGCGATGATCGGACGCCATTGCTCGACAATGTCCGGAAAAGGCGTCGTCAGGGCGCGGGCGAAGAGCGCCATCGCTGCGAGCTTGGGCGCCGCCGCGAAGAACGCGGTCACAGGCGTCGGCGCCCCTTCGTAAACGTCGGGCGTCCACATGTGGAACGGCGCCGCCGAAACCTTGAACGCAAGCCCTGAGATCAGGAACACAAGGCCGATCACGAGACCGACATTTTCTTTGGCTACAGCGGCCGACTTCGCAATCGTCTCGAAATTCGTCGATCCGGAAAAGCCGTAGATCAGGGACGCGCCGTAAAGCAGCAGGCACGAGGAAAGCGCGCCCAACACGAAATATTTCAAGCCTGCTTCCGTCGACCGGCGGCTGTCTCGATTGAAGGCGGCGAGAATATAAAGCGCGAGGCTTTGCGTTTCGACGCCCATATACAGCGCGATGAGGTCATTCGCAGAGACCATCATAGACATGCCGAGCGCAGCAAGAACGATCAGGACGGGATATTCAAACCGTCCGAGCTGCTCGCCCGCCAGGTATTTGTCCGACATCAGGATCGCCAGAGCAGCGGCCGCGAGCACCAGGGTTTTGGAAAACGACGCGTAAGCGTCAATACGGAAGGAGCCGCCGAACAGCGTCTGCTCAGCTCCGCCGGCGAGCGCGACGACGACCAACAATGCTGCGATCAACAGCACGATCGAAGCCGTCGAGATGAGACGCGCCGATTTGTCTCCGAGGAAGACGCCGGCGATAAGGAGCGCCATCGCGCCGACCGCAAGCATCAATTCGGGCACAACCCAGAAAAGCGTTTCCGCGATCGTCATCAGCGCACTCCCGCCGCGGCGAGCGCCGCATCAAAATTTGCAATGAGACCATCGACCGCCGGCGCAAAAACGTCGAGCGCTGGTTTGGGATAAACGCCGAGCAGCAGCGCAAACGCCATCAACAGGCCGAGCATGACGATTTCACGCGCGTCGACATCGGTGATCGTCATCAGATTCGGTTTGGTCAGATCACCATACATGACCTGACGGTAGAGCCTCAGCGCGTACGCGGCCGACAGGATGACGCCGAACGCGGCAAAAAACGCGATCCACGAATTCACCTTGAATGCGCCCGCCATCGTCAGGAACTCGCCGACGAAACCCGAAACGCCCGGCAGGCCGACATTGCCCATCGTGAAAAAGAGGAAGAGGAAGGCGTAGAACGGCATCCGATGGACAAGGCCGCCATAGGCGGCGATTTCGCGCGTATGCACGCGATCATACAGAACGCCGACGCAAAGGAAGAGCGCGCCGGAGATGAAACCGTGCGACAGCATCTGGAACAGGCCGCCTTCAATACCCTGCGTCGTGCCGGTGAAGATGCCCATCGTCACAAATCCCATATGGGCGACGGACGAATAGGCGATCAGCTTCTTCATATCCTCCTGCGCAAGCGCAACGAGCGAGGTGTAGATGATCGCGACAATCGAGAGGGCGTAGACGAAAGGCGCAAATTCGGCGCTTGCGATAGGAAACATCGGCAGCGAAAATCTGAGGAAGCCGTAACCGCCCATCTTGAGCAGGATCGCCGCGAGCACGACCGAACCCGCCGTCGGCGCCTGAACGTGCGCATCGGGAAGCCAGGTATGAACCGGCCACATCGGCATTTTCACCGCGAAGGAGGCGAAGAACGCGAACCATAGCCATTTTTGTGCGCCGGCCGGAAACGCCGTTTCCTGAAGCGCATGAATGTCCGTCGTTCCTGCAAACCGCCACATCCACAATATGGCGACAAGCATCAGGACGGAGCCGAGCAGCGTATAAAGGAAGAACTTAATCGCCGCGTAAACGCGGCTCGGCATGGAAACGCCGCCGAATTCTTTCACGCCTTTCGATCCCCACACGCCGATGATGAGAAACATCGGGATGAGGCTCGCTTCAAAGAAGAGATAGAAAACAAGGAGATCGAGCGCGCAGAAAACGCCGAGGATGAGCGTCTCCATCACCAGAAACGCGATCATGTATTCAGGAACGCGCTTTTCGATCGTCTTCGACGCCATGATGCAGATCGGCATAATGAACGTCGTCAGGAGGACGA
>JAGRED010000162.1 GCA_020446725.1 Parvularculaceae bacterium
AGGGAAGGTTCGGGGCGGATCTTCTTCCCCATCCGGCGGCCAGTCGGCCATCAGCATCTAGCGACCGCGCGAGGCGGGAGGGAAAAGAATGAACGATAAATCCACGGGGCCGAAGATTGAAACGCGCCCGTCATTCGCCAGCGGCTGGATCCGCCGAAAATCGATCGAACAGGTCCAGGCGGAATATGACAGCGGCGAATTGAAGAAGACGCTCGGCCCCTGGAATCTCCTGTTCCTCGGCATCGGCTGCATCATCGGCGCCGGCATCTTCGTGCGGACCGGCAACGCGGCTGCGCTTCACGCCGGCCCGGCCGTCATGCTCGCCTTTCTCGTCGCCGGTCTCGTCTGCGCCTTCGCCGGCCTTTGCTATGCGGAACTCGCGTCGGTCCTTCCGGTTTCCGGCTCCGCCTACACCTATTCCTATGCAACGCTCGGCGAACTCGCCGCGTGGATGATGGGCGCGCTCCTGCTGCTCGAATACGGGCTCGCCGCGTCAGTCGTCGCGGTCGGATGGTCCGGCTATGTCGTCAGCCTGCTGCATGACTGGCATGTGATCATTCCGCCTGAATTCACCGGGCCGATGGGCCACGCCGTCACGACGTTCGAAGGCGGCACGGTCACCGGCATTCTCAACCTGCCGGCGTTTCTCGTCAGCCTTCTCATCATGTCGCTGCTCGTCATCGGCGTTTCGGAATCGGCGACCGCGAACAACGTCATTGTCGTCATCAAAGGCGCGGTCATCGTCGCCTTCATCCTGATCGGCGGCTGGGTCATCCTGCAGATGCCCGAAAAATTCCTGCCGAACTGGGACCCGTTCATTCCCGAGCCGACCGGCGAACGCGGCGAATACGGCGTCGGCGGCGTCATGCGCGCCGCCTCGATCGTCTTCTTCGCCTATATCGGTTTTGAGGCCGTCTCGACGGCCGGCCAGGAAGCGAAGAACCCGAAAAAGGACATGCCTTTCGGCATTCTCGGTTCGCTGATCGTCTGCACGGTTCTCTATATGGGAACAGCAGCGGTCCTGACCCTGCTCGTCAACTACAAGGACCTCAACACGCCGGCCCCCGTCGCGGACGCCGTCAACGCGCTGCCCGCGAACTGGGCGTGGTTCAAGGTCGCGATCAAGCTCGGCGCCATCGCCGGCCTCACCTCGGTCATCCTCGTTCTGATGTACGGCCAAACGCGCATTTTCTACACGATGGCGCGCGACGGCCTGCTGCCCGGGATTTTCGGGCGGGTGCATGCCCGGTTCAAGACGCCGTGGATCAACACGATCTTCGTCGGCATCATCGTAGCGGTCGCCGCCGGCATCTTCGACATCAACACGCTAGGCGACCTGACCTCGGTCGGGACGCTCGCCGCGTTCGCGGTCGTCTGCCTGACGGTCATGTATCTGCGCAATACGCGGCCCGATCTCGACCGCGGCTTCAAAGTGCCGCTTTACCCGGTCGTGCCGATCGCGGGGATCCTGTCCTGCATCTATCTGATCACGACGGTAGAGATGCGGGTGCTGTCCTTCTTCGCGATTCACGTTGCAATCGCCTTCATCATCTACTTCGTCTACGGCGCGCATCATTCCGAAATCGGCAAGGCGGACAAAGCCAGCCGCAAGCTCTGAAGCGTCGCAAGTCGAACGCACCAAACAAACCCGCGCCCGATCAGGCGCGGGTTTTTCCTTTCCCGGCGATGACGCCGCGCGCTTCAAGGGCTTGCGCTGCGCGCCAGACGATCGCCGCCCAGACCGCGCCGAAGGAAAGACCGCCGATCACATCGCTCGGATAATGAACGCCGAGATAAACCCGGCTCGCTCCGACTAGAAGCGCGAGAATGACGGCGACGGCGAAGACGTAACGACGCGCAGCGCTCGTCTGCGTCCGTTGTGCGATGAGCGCTGCGATCGTCAGATAAATCGCCGATGCGCTCGCAGAATGTCCGCTAGGAAACGACAGGCTCGTCGCCTCGACAAGATGCGGAATGAAGTCCGGCCGCGCCCTGCCGAACAGGTCTTTCATGGCGTCGACAATCAGCGTTTCACCGAGAACGGCGGCGAGCAGGATGAAGAGCGACGTCCATTCGCGCCTGACAATGAAATAGCCCGTAAGGATAAGGCTCATCACCGTCAGTATGGGCGTGCCGCCGAGCGCGGTTATCTCGCGCGCAGCCGGCGTCAGCCATGCGGGACCTCCGGGCGCGGCGAGATCATTCGCCGAGCGGAGCGCAAGAAGAATGTCGCGGTCGAAGGCGTAAGGCTCGCCGCGCATGGCTGCGCTCGCGGCGAGCATGAACGCGCACGCGCCGCCGGCGCAGGCCGACAGGAAAAGAAGATCGCGCGGCGCACGCGGCGGCTGCGAAGACATTTTATTGCCCAGCGATCACGCGCAGGATCTGGCCGCAGAGCCAGGCGCCGAATGTTCCGACAATATAGCCGAGCACGGCGAGCAACGCGCCGACGGGCGCCATGCTCGGGTGAAACGCCGCGGCGACGACGGGCGCGGACGCCGCGCCGCCGATATTCGCCTGGCTGCCGACGGCGAGAAAGAATGCAGGCGCGCGTATGAGCTTTGCGACGAGGATGAGCAGGCCTGCATGGATTGATATCCACAGGCCGCCGACAAGGAAGAAGGCGGGCGTTTCCGCAAGCGCGCGAATGTTCATGTTGAGGCCGACCGTCGCAACGAGAATATAGACGAAGACCGAGCCGACCTTCATCGCGCCGGCGCCCTGCAGCTTTCGCGCTTTGGTGAAGGAGAGCGCGACGCCGATGAGCGTCGCGAAAACGACGATCCAGAAAAATGTCGAGTGGACGCTGAATTGCGCCGCATTCGGGAAATTCGTCTTGAAGAACGGCGCCAGCACGTCGGCGGCGGCGTGCGCAAACGCCGTCGCGCCGAAACCGATCGCCAGGATGAAGATCAGATCCTTCAGCGTCGGAATGCGCGCATGCTGCGTTTCATAGGCTTCCGCCTTTTCCTTCACCGCGTTGAACGCGGCGACGTCCGCCTTCAGCCACGCGTCCACTTTCGCCTGGTTGGCGGCGAAGACGAGCAGCACCGCCATCCAGACATTGGCGACAATGACGTCGACGGCGACCCAGATTGAGAACGAGTCCGCGCCGGCGCCGAATATCTCGCGGATCGCGGTCTGGTTCGCGGCGCCGCCGATCCAGCTTCCCGCAACCGTCGCCATGCCGCGCCAGACGGCGTCTGGTCCTTCCCCGCCGAACATGCCGGGCGCGATCGTATGGGCGATCGCGAAAGCGATCGGCCCGCCGATGATGACGCCGAACGTTCCCGTCGCAAAGAGAATGAGGGCTTTCGGCCCGAGCCGCAGCGTCGCCGGCAGATCGGCGACGGCGGTGAGGATGACGAGCGCGGCCGGCAGGAGATATCGCGAGGCGACGAAATAGAGTTGCGACTCTTCCGGGTTGACTATCTCGAACGCGGTCAGCAGCGACGGCAGGAAGTAGCACAACAAGAGAGGCGGAAAGATGCGATAGAAGCGTTTGAAGAACGGTATGTCGCTTTCCGACGACCAGAAAACGAACCCGAGCAGCAGCGCCAGAATTCCAAAGATGACGGCGTCGTTTGAAATCAGCGCCTGCGCTTCCATCCTGTCTCGCTCCTTTTTATTGTTTGTAGACCGCCCCGTCTTTCATCACGAATCCGACATTTTCAAGGGCCGCAACGTCCGCAAGCGGATCGCCGTCGACCGCGATGACGTCGGCGGCGAAGCCCGGCGCGATCCGGCCGAGCGATTTTTCCTTGCCGAGCGCTTCGGCGGCGAGCGAGGTCGCGGACTTCAGCGCCTGCATCGGCGTCATCCCGTATTTGACCATCCACGCGAATTGCTTGCCGTTGTCGCCATGCGGATAGACGCCGCTATCCGTGCCGTAGACGACTTTCGCGCCCGCTTTCACCGCCGCGCGGAAACTCTCGCGCTGGATTTCGGCGATCTCGGCGTCCTTGCGCAGGGATTCTTCCAGAACGCCGTTCTTGCGGCCTTCGGCCTGCGTGTATTCGGTGTTGTAAATGTCCATCGACAGATAGACGCCGCGCGATTTCGCCATGCTGATCGCTTCCTTGTCGAGATAGGAAGCATGTTCAATCGTATCGACGCCGGCGCGAATGGCGTTTTTGATGCCGGCGGTCCCATGCGCGTGGCTCGCGACCTTAAGGCCGCGCTGGTGTGCTTCCGAGACGATCGCGGACAGCTCCTCGACCGTGTTCTGTTCAGCGCCGGGAACAGTGCCCTTAGAGAAAACGCCGCCCGTCGAACATGTCTTTATGAGATCGGCGCCGTATTTGATGTTCGTGCGCACTTTCGCGCGCATTTCCCACGGGCCTGTCGCAGCGCCCTGCCCGAGCATGTGAAAGTCATTCGGCAGGATGTTGTAGTCGGAACAATGCCCGCCGATGATGCCGATCGACGGCCCCGAAACATATAGGCGCGGACCTGGAACCAACCCTTCATTGATCGCATCGCGCAAGGCGACATCCGCATAATCGCCGGCGCCGACATTCCGCGCCGTCGTGAAGCCGGCCATCAGCGTCTTTTCCGCGTTGAGAACGCCCCAGATCATCGCCGTCTCGCGCGTCTCGCCGATCCCCGCGTACCCGAAGACGCCCGCGTCGCCGATCAGATGCGTATGCATGTCGATGAGACCGGGCAGCATCGTTTTTGCGCCGAGGTCGATCGTCTCGGCGCCGTCCGGCGCTGCGAGCGTCGCTTTCGTCCCGACGGATACGATCTTGCCGTCATCGATGATGATCGCGGGGTCCGCGACGACCTTGCCGTTCGCGGGATCGATCATCCGCGATGCGGTGACGTAGGTCGGCGCGGCCAGAGCCGGCGTTTCTGCAAGTGCGAAAAACAAAGATGCGATCTTCATGGCATTTCCTACAGATGAAAAACGAATGGTCGTGTGAATTCGCCGCTCACGTCAACAGACCAGATCGGCTCGAAACATCGCTCGTCACACGTGCATAACGGCGATGCACAAGCGCCAATAGATAGAAGAATTGGCGGCCCATTGACATAAGGTGAAAATCCTCGCCCCGTCGGGCTTGGGATGAAAATCCCAAATAAGCAAATCAAACTTCAACTGGGGTTCCAACACATGAAGAAAATGATCGGAGCGCTTGCAGCGCTCACAGGGCTCGCTTTGTCGACGCAACCGGCTTCGGCCATCACGGCAGGCGGCGACCCGGATGCTGGTGAACATCCTTATGTCGGTCTCATGGTCGCGTTTGATGCGGACGGCGGCGGATGGCGATGCTCAGGCGCTCTGATTTCGCCGACGATGTTCGTAACCGCCGGCCACTGCACTTTCGGCGCGGCGACCGTCAATGTTTGGTTCGAGGAAGATGTCGGCGCAGGACGTCCCGGCAACGGTTATCCCTTTGGCGGCGGCACGTCTGTAAGCGGAACCGCCTATACTCATCCGGAATATGATGATGCTGCGTTCTTCCTTCACGATCTCGGCGTGGTCATCCTCGATGAGGAGGTCTTTATGCCGACCTATGCATCGCTGCCGACGCTCGGCCTGCTCGATGAGTTCGCCAATATGCGCGGACCGGATTATCCTACGATGGAAGCTGTCGGCTACGGCCTTCAGGATATCCAACCGATTGTCGTCAGCAATCTTGTTCGCATGAAGGCCCTCACGAACGTGATCGGCATCAGAGGCGTCTTCGGCGCGCCTGACGGCACATCGATCAAGCTCTCGAACAATCACAACACGGGTGGGACTTGTTTCGGCGATTCTGGCGGTCCGGAATTCTATCGCGGTTCAACGACAATCGGCGCCGTGACGTCCTTCGGCGTCAATGGCAATTGCGCCGGCACGGGCGGCGGCTATCGGATCGACCAACCTGACGACCTTGATTGGTTGTACAGCAATCTGTTCGCAGATCACGTTAACTAGGCGCCAACGACCTAGGAAGAATTTCAGGGGCCCTTCCGGGCCCCTGATTTTTTACGACGGCTCATCTGGTCAGGCGCTTGTATTTGATCCGGTGCGGAATGTCAGCATCGGGGCCGAGGCGGCGCTTCTTGTCTTCGATGTAATCCGAATACGCGCCTTCGAACCATTCGACATGGCTGTCGCCCTCGAAGGCAAGGATGTGGGTTGCCATCCGGTCGAGGAACCAGCGGTCGTGGCTGATGATCA
>JAGRED010000163.1 GCA_020446725.1 Parvularculaceae bacterium
CCCATCACCGGCACGCCGCGCTCGACGAGAAATCTGATCGTATCGGCCGCATAGCGCCCGCTTTCGAGCTTGACCGCCTGCGCGCCGGTTTCTTTCAGCAGGCGCGAGGCGTTGTCGAACGCCTGTTGCGGCGAGGCTTCATAGGAGCCGAACGGCATATCGACGACGACGAGGGCACGTTCCGATCCGCGCATCACCGCCTGACCGTGCAGGATCATCATTTCCATCGTGACGCCGACCGTCGTCGGAAGGCCGTGGACCACCATGCCGACGCTGTCGCCGACGAGAAGGAGATCGCACTGATCGTCGAGAATGGACGCCATCGGCGCGTCATAGGCCGTCAGGCAGACGATGGGCTCGCCGCCCTTGCGCGCGGCGATGTCCGCCGTGCTGATCCGCTTTTTCGTGGCTTGCGCCGACATATGGAACCGCCTTTGCCGCTCCCCCATAATATAGGCCGAATGCCGCGCCGCACAATGATATCAAGGGGATGAGAGACCAAAAAGGAGAATTCATGCGCATTTTGTTTGCAATATTGAGCCTCGCCCTCGCCGGTTGCGCCGGACCGCCGGTCAACAGGACATCATCCTCGCCGCTCGAGGTCGTTCCGGCGGTCAATCTCGATCGCTACGCAGGGCGCTGGTATGAGATTGCGCGCCTGCCCAACCGGTTTGAAAAGGACTGCGAGGGCGTCACCGCCGACTATGCGCGCCGCGCGGACGGGCTCATCAAGGTCGTCAACACCTGTCGCAAGGGCGCACCCAACGGAAAGATCAAGGCGGCGACCGGACGTGCGCGCGTCGTCGATCCGGAAACGAACGCCAGGCTTGAAGTCAGCTTCTTCGGACCATTCTGGGGCGATTACTGGATCATCGATCTCGCCGAGGATTATTCGAGATCGATCGTCGGCGAACCGTCAGGACGCTATCTGTGGATACTGTCGCGAACGCCGACGCTCTCGGATGCATCGCTCGCCGATGCGCTCGCCGTCATAGAGGCGAAAGGCTACGACGCGTCCGCCCTCTATTTCACCAGACAGCCGCCGGCGCCGGACGATGCGGCCGACAATCCGCTTGCGGAGTGATCAGGGCGTCAGCGGAATGCCGGCGATGAAGCGGTGCAGATAAAGATAGATCGCCGCCCAGGCCGCCGCGCCGACAACAACCGCAATGACGTCATTCATGACCGGACCCGCCGTCGGCGTCGGTTCATTGCGCTTCTTGACGGCGATCCGGTCGATGACCGCAAACGCGAGAAATGATCCGAACAACAGGATTGACCGAACCTCGCCATTGACGAGCAGATGCGCGAACGCCCAGACCTTGACCCCTGCGAGCATCGGGTGCTTAGCCGCCGCAGCGATTTTTCCTTTCGGCGCATAGGCGGCTGACAGAAGAATGAGCGCAATCAGCATCAGCAGATAGACGACATGCTTCATCCATGCCGGCGTCGCATAGATGACGCTTGCATCCGCGCCGCGCCAACCGATGATGATCAGCGCGAACCCTGCGAGGGAAACGAGCGAGTAGAGGCCCTTATAGGGGCCTGCGCCGAGCTTCCGGATCATCGCGTCGCGAGGACCCCGCATCAGGGCGGCGAAGAAATGGGCGCCGAAGAAAATAATGAGGCCGAGTAGGAATAAGGCCATGCGTGGCTCCTTGCGCTACGCGTTCAGTGTCCGTCAAACGCAACCAGGGAGACGACTTCCTTGCCCATCTTGCGGAGTTTGTCGGCGCCGCCAAGCTCGGGCAAATCGACGACGAACGAGCACAGCACGACATCGCCGCCGGCGCGTTCAATCAACTTGATCGCCGCGCTCGCCGTGCCGCCGGTCGCGATCAGGTCATCGACAAGCAAAACCTTTTCGCCCTTATTCACCGCATCGACGTGAATCTCGACTTCGTCAACGCCGTATTCGAGCGCATAGCTTTCAGCGATTGTCTTGTACGGCAGCTTGCCCTTTTTTCGGATCGGCACGAATCCGACCGACAATTGGTGCGCGATCGCGCCGCCGAGAATGAAGCCCCTCGCCTCAATGCCGGCCACCTTGTCGATCTTGGCGCCGGCGAGCGGCTGGACGAGTTCATCGATCGCGCGCCGAAACCCGCGCGCATCGGAAAGCAGCGTCGTCACATCGCGAAACATGATCCCCGGCTTTGGATAGTCCGGAATTGTCCTGATGACGGTTTTCAGGTCCATTGCCCCAGATCGCCCCTCTTGCTGCTCACTCGCATGGAAAATGGCGGAATCGGCGGCGAAGAACAAGCGCCGCGCCCTTGCCCGGTTTCGGCCCGGCGACTACAGCGGATGCCGCCCTTGATCGATTTGCCGGAGCTGACGATGAAAAAATACCTCCTTTCGGGGATCGCCCTTCTCGCCCTCGCAGCCTGCGAGAAAAAAGACGCGTCGACCGCCGCCCCGCACCAGGAGACTGCGCGGGCGAATGCGCCGGCTCTCGGCGATTTCGGCGTCGACCTCGCCGCCATGGACGGAACGGTCGATCCCGGCGACAATTTTTACGATTATGTGAACGGCGCATGGCTGAAGTCGTTCGCCATCCCCGACGAATATTCGAGCTACGGCTCGTTCACGGTGCTCGCGGAACGCTCCGAACAGCGACTGAAGGAGATCGTTGAGGCGGCGCCCGTCAAGGCGTCGGCAGGATCTGACGAGCAACGGGTGCGCGATTTCTATCAAAGCTATCTCGACGTCGAGGCGATCAACGCTAAAGGCCTTTCGCCGCTCGCCGGCGATTTCGCCGCAATCGACGCGATGACGACGCCGGAAGAATTCATGGTCGCGACCTTTGATCCCGCGCGCCGTGCGCGCAGCCCGATCGGCATGTGGATCGGCGTCGACGCCAAGCGGCCGGAACAATATGCGGCGTACCTGACGCAATCCGGTCTCGGCATGCCGAACCGCGATTATTATCTTGAAGAAAGATTCTCCGACAAGCAGGCGAAGTATCGCGCCTATATCGCCAGCCTGTTGACGCTCGCAGGACTGGAGGACGCGGCCGGCGCCGCCGAACGCATTTACAATCTGGAACTCGCCATCGCCCGGGTTCACTGGGACCCGGCCAAGCGGCGCAACCGCGATCTCACCTACAATCTGAAATCCGTCGAGCAACTGGAAACCTTTGCGCCCTCCGCGCCGTGGCGCGCGATGCTCGACAAGGCGGGCCTCGACGACCTAGGAGAAATCATTCTGCGCGAAGACGATGCTGTCCAGAAGACGGCGGCGATCATCGCGGAAACGCCTGTGGCGACGCTTCGCGACTATTTCAAATTCCATCTTATCAATTCAAATGCGGACGTTCTTCCGGCGGACATAGATGCGGCGAGTTTCGCCTTCTATGGAAGCGAGCTGCGCGGCACCCCGAAACAGAAAGAGCGCTGGAAACGCGCGACCGCCGCCGTCGATGACGCGCTCGGCGAGGCTGTCGGCAAGATCTATGTCGAGAAATATTTCCCGCCATCATCAAAAGAGAAAATGGTCGACCTTGTCGCCAACCTGCGCACGGCGCTTGGCGAAAGGCTGGAGACGCTCGACTGGATGACGGACGCGACGCGGGCGAAAGCGGAGGAGAAGCTTTCAAAGTTCAACGCCAAGATCGGCTATCCTGACAAATGGCGTGATTATTCCGGTCTGCAGATCGTTGCGGGCGATGCCTACGGCAACGCGGCGCGGGCCGAAAAATTCGAATGGGATTTCGAAGTCTCGCGTCTCGGCGGGCCGGTCGATCGCAGCGAATGGGGAATGACGCCGCAGACGGTCAACGCCTATTACAATCCGACGCTGAACGAGATCGTCTTTCCGGCCGCGATCCTTCAGGAGCCGTTCTTCGATCCGAACGCCGACCCCGCCGTCAATTATGGCGGCATTGGCGCGGTCATCGGTCATGAGATCGGTCACGGCTTTGACGATCAGGGCCGCAAGTCGAACGGCGACGGCGTTCTCATCGACTGGTGGACAAGCGAGGATGCGGAACGGTTCAAGGCGCGCGCGGAAAAACTCGGCGCGCAATATGCGACATACGAACCTGTCGCCGGTTTTCCGGTCAACCCGAACCTGACAATGGGCGAGAATATCGGCGACCTCGGCGGCCTCTCGATGGCCTATCACGCCTATAAGCTCTCGCTCGGCGGCGCAGAAGCGCCGGTGATCGACGGCCTGACAGGCGACCAGCGGTTCTTTCTTTCATGGGCGCAAGTCTGGAAGCGCGCCGTGCGCGAGGAGCAACTCAAAAACCAGATCGCGACAGACCCGCATTCCCCGGCGCAATATCGCGTCAACGGCGTCGTGCGGAACATGGACGCGTGGTATGAAGCGTTCGGCGTGACGGCGGATGACGATCTCTGGCTTGCGCCGGAAGACCGGGTCCGGATCTGGTGATTGATGCGCGCGGCGCCCGACATTCCCGAACCGGTCATTCTGGAAAACGACTTCGTTCGCCTCGAACCGATCGAGGAACGCCATCGTTCGGCGCTGCGCGAGGCCGGCGATGATCCCGACCTCTGGCGTTACGCGACGCTGAACCAGCACGGCGCCGATTTCGACGCGTGGATGGACGATCGCCTCAACGCGAGGAAACGCGGGACCGATCTGCCGTTTGTCATTTTTGAGAAGTCCACAGGCGAGTGCGCCGGATCGTCCAGCTATCTGGCGATCGCCCTTCCCCACAAACGGCTCGAGATCGGCTGGACGTGGTATCCGAAAAGCTTCTGGGCGGGCGCCGTCAATCCGGCGACAAAGCGCGCGCTAATGACCCATGGATTTGAAACGCTCGGCCTCAACCGGATCGAACTGAAACTCGATGCGACGAACAAGCGGTCATGGCGGGCCGTTGAAAAGCTCGGCGCGAAGCACGAGGGCGTTTTCCGTCATCATCTCGTGATGTCGGACGGCAGGTTGCGCGATACCGCGTGGTTCAGCGTGCTCGCGGCCGAATGGCCGGCGGTTCGGGCCGCATTGGACGCACGTCTTGCGGCTTTTACCTCCTCCGGGCGCTGATTTTCAGCCACAGTTGGGGCAGATTTACACGTCCTTAACCGCGAAATCGTTGACTCAATGCGGGAACGGACCTATTGCCCGCCCCGACTTGCCGCAGCGCAGCGCGCGCAGCCGGCCGGGTTTTCCCGCCGCAAGCGTAAGACGACGCCGCCCTTAAGCCCTGCGACAGCTCATTGATTACGCATCGCTCAACTTCAGCGGAAGGGCGGGGCGTTGAACCGGACCCGCTGAAGACCCGGATCGCCGCGCAAAGCCGGATCCGGATTGTGAAAGAGACCCATGACGTTTGAAGACCTCGGCCTCGAGCCGAATATCCTCAAAGCCGTGCTCGAAGCCGGCTATGAGACGCCTACCCCCATACAAGAGGACGCCATTCCTGAAGCGCTCAAAGGGCGCGACGTTCTCGGCATCGCCCAGACCGGAACCGGCAAGACCGCCTCGTTCACCCTGCCGATGATCCAGCGCTTGGCCAAGGGACGCGCCCGCGCCCGCATGCCGCGCACCCTGGTTCTCTGCCCGACGCGCGAGCTTGCGGCGCAGGTCGCGGAGAATTTCGAGAAATACGGCAAATATCACAAGCTTTCGATGGCGCTTCTGATCGGCGGCGTTTCTTTCGGCGATCAGGACGCGAAGCTGACGCGCGGCGTCGACGTGCTGATTGCAACGCCCGGACGCCTTCTCGATCATTTTGAACGCGGCAAGCTTTTGCTGACCGGCATCGAAGTGATGGTCGTCGACGAAGCCGACCGCATGCTCGACATGGGCTTCATCCCCGACATCGAACGCATTTTCAAACTGACGCCGATGACACGGCAGACCTTGTTCTTCTCCGCGACGATGCCGCCCGAAATCCAGCGCATCACCGACGCCTTCCTGCACGATGCGGCGCGCGTTGAAGTCGCCCGCCCCGCGACGACCGCGGAAACGATCACGCAGAAGATCGTGCGTCTGCCCTCTACGGACGACCGGCTGAAGCGAATGACGCTGCGCCACCTTCTCGACGATGAAAGCGTGCGCACGGGCATCATCTTCTGCAACCGCAAATCGACAGTCGACGTCGTTGCGAAATCCTTGCAAAAACACGGCTACAGCGCGCGGCCGATCCACGGCGACCTGCCGCAATCCTACCGCACGGAGACAATCGAAAAATTCCGCGGCGGCGAGGTGAAGTTCATCGTCGCTTCCGACGTCGCCGCGCGCGGTCTCGACATTCCCGATGTCAGCCATGTCTTCAATTTCGACGCGCCGTTTCACGCCGACGACTACGTCCACCGGATCGGGCGCACAGGACGCGCCGGACGGCAGGGCGCGGCCTATATGCTGCTGACGCCCGCCGACCAGAAATATTACGACGGCATCCTGTCGACCATTCGCGCCGAAGCGATC
>JAGRED010000164.1 GCA_020446725.1 Parvularculaceae bacterium
CCTATGGGCAGGTTAAACCATGCGCCGACATGAAAACCGTCCTTTGAAATCGTTACGGACGGCTGGATGCTTGTTTCCGCGTATTGCACGCCGCGAAAAACATATCGCGATTCAAATCCCAGCGCCGCCGATATCGAAACATCGTCGGCGAAGGCGGGCGCTGCCGTCAGGCAGCTGACGATGCAAATAACACCTGCTTTAAAACTCCGCATTGTCCTCTCCTCATGGTGCGGTAGATGATCCGTACCCTTCGAAATCTCGGGATTCTCGCGGCGTTTCCTCCTTTGCAGCAATATCGTCATGGTGCAGATGAATTGTTGCGGCGCACAACACCGAACTTGGCGCTGAGATGAGATTACCCAAATTTGTGGCGCCAATGACACAAAAGTGCGTGATTATATAATAAAATAGCATAAATGGCTATTTTGACATTGTATAGTCATACACACGTCAAGGAAATGCAGTTGCAATGCAACATTTTTGTTGCGATGCAACCTGATCCGCCTTAGCGTTCCTGAAGCGGCCGATTCGTCCGCCTACGTTACATTAAGCAGAATGGAGCGCGCCCATGAAGTACGTCTCCGCAGTGATAAAACCCCAGAAACTTGATGAAGTGCGAGCCGCGTTGCAGGCGCTTGGGGTTAGCGGCCTTACAGTGACTGAAGTTCGCGGCTATGGCCGTCAGAAGGGACATACCGAAGTCTATCGAGGCGCGGAATACGCCGTCGATTTTCGGCCCAAGGTGAAGATTGACATAGCGGTGCCGGCCGATCAGCTCGCCGCTGTTGTCGAAACCATCCGCACGAAATCGAACACCGGATCGATCGGCGACGGCAAGATATTCATCTTCGATCTTGAAAACGTCGTTCGCGTCAGAACCGGCGAGACCGGCGGCGACGCGCTGTGAGGAAAGGGGGTCGAATAATGAAACGACGGAATGTTGCAGCGCTTGGCGCTTTTCTTTCAACAATGGTCATTGCGGGCGCTGCGATGGCGCAGGATGAACCGCCGCCGCTCGATTCGGGCGACACCGCTTGGATGCTGACTTCGACGGCGCTCGTCTTGATGATGACGATACCGGGGCTGGCGCTCTTTTACGGCGGCATGGTTCGCAAGAAAAATGTTCTTGCAACCGCGATGCAGAGTTTTGCAATCACCTGCCTGATGACGGTGATCTGGATGGTCTGCGGCTATTCGATCGCCTTTACGGACGGCGGGCCGTTTAACGCTGTCGCCGGCGGCTTTTCAAAGTTGTTCATGAATGGCCTAACGGTCGAGGCGCAGGTCGGAACGATCCCTGAATCGGTCTTTGCGACATTCCAGATGACGTTCGCCATTATCACGCCGGCGCTTATCACCGGCGCATTCGCTGACCGAATGAAATTTTCGGCGATGCTCTGGTTCATGGCGGCGTGGTCGATCCTCGTTTATGCGCCGGTCACGCACTGGGTCTGGGGCGGCGGGTTTCTCGCCTCGATGGGCGTTCTCGACTTCGCAGGCGGCACGGTCGTTCACATTAACGCCGGCGTTGCGGGGCTCGTCTGCGCCATCGTGCTCGGCAAGCGCGAAGGATACGGCAGCGCCAACATGGCGCCGCACAATCTCATCTATTCGCTCATCGGCGCTTCGCTTCTCTGGGTCGGCTGGTTCGGGTTCAATGCGGGCTCGGCGGTGGCCGCGAACGGCGCCGCCGGCATGGCGATGGTCGTGACGCAGATTGCGACCGCCGCCGCAGCGCTCGCCTGGATGTTTGCAGAATGGGGCGCGCGCGGCAAACCGAGCATACTCGGCGTCATTTCCGGCGCTGTCGCGGGCCTGGTCGCGATCACGCCCGCGTCGGGCTTTGTCGATCCGGTGGGCGCGCTCTTCATCGGCGCGATCGCCGGTCTCGTCTGCTATTACTCGGCGGTCGTTCTGAAGCCGAAGCTCGGCTATGACGATTCGCTCGACGCATTCGGCGTGCACGGGGTCGGCGGATTCGTCGGAGCGATCCTCACCGGCGTCTTCGCAAGCTCGGCGGTCTATGGCGGCGATGGCGGCCTTCTTGAAGGAAACGCCGTTCAGGTATGGAAACAGTTCGTCGGCACGGTCGCGACAATTGTCTGGTCCGGCCTTGCGACATTCGTGATCCTGATGGCGCTCAAGGCGACAATCGGCTTGCGCGTTTCACGGGAAATCGAGATCGAGGGTCTCGATCTTCGCCTCCATGGTGAAGTCATCCACTGACAAGACGTCTTCATTGTGTCTTCCACGATCACCGGCCGCCCTTCAGGGCGGCCGGCTCTGTTTCACGCGCGGCGAAGCAGCGTAAGGATCGGTCCTCCCGCGCTGACGGAAGGGTGCCCGAGCCATGCGTTTTTCACGAATTCTCCCCGCCTTGACGGCTGTTCTTGCGCTGACGCCGGGCTTTGCATCCGCGCAGGACGTCGCGCCGGCGAGCGAGACATCGGTATTCGTCTTCAACACGCTGCTGCTCTTTTTCTGCGGCATGGTCGTGATGTTCATGACCGCGGGCTTTTGCATGCTCGAAGTCGGGCTCGTCCGGTCGAAAAACGCCGCCGCCATCTGTCTCAAGAACGTCGCCGCCTATGCGGTGGCGTCGATCATGATCTGGCTTGTCGGCTATCATCTCATCTACGGCGTTGAGCCGGGCGGCTTTCTCGGCTCCTTCGCGCTCTGGTCGCCGAAAGACATAGATCCCGTCGGCAAGGGCGTCGCGTCGGGCGCGGATTTCTTTTTTCAGCTTGTTTTCGTTGCGACCGTCGCGTCGATCGTGTCGGGCGCGCTTGCAGAGCGCGTCAAGCTGATCGCCTTCATCATCTTCACCGCGGCGCTTACCGGGCTCGTCTATCCGATCGTCGCCTCCTGGGACTGGGGCAAGGGTTATCTCGATGCGCAGTGGCGATTTTCTGATTTCGCCGGCGCGACCCTCGTTCATTCGACCGGCGGCTGGGCGGCGCTCGCCGGGGCGCTCGTCATTGGTCCGCGGCGCGGCAAATACAACGGCCGCCGCGTGACGCCGCTTCCCGGATCGAACGTGCCTTTGTCAACGCTCGGCGCGTTCATCCTCTGGTTCGGCTGGTTCGGCTTCAATGGCGGCTCGCAGCTCGCGCTCGGTTCAGTCTCCGATGCGATCGCTGTCGCGACCGTCATCGTCAACACGAATATGGCGGCGGCGGGCGGCGTCATGGCCGCGATCATCATGACGGCGATGATCTACAAGCGCGTAGATCTCACTATCGTGCTCAACGGCGCGATCGGCGGCCTCGTGTCAATCACCGCCGAACCGCTGACGCCTGCGATCTGGCAAGCGATTCTGATCGGCGCGATGGGCGGCGTCATTGTTACGGTCGGCGTTCCGATTCTCGACCGCCTCAAGATCGACGACGTCGTCGGCGCCATTCCGGCGCATCTTTTTTGCGGGATATGGGGCACGCTTATCGCCGCCTGGACAAACGCCGACGCCTCCATCGGCGGCCAGATCGTCGGCGTCTTCATGGTCGGCGTATTCACTTTCGGCATGAGCGCGCTTTTGTGGGTCATGCTGAAATATTCGATCGGCGCGCGCGTCACCGCCGAGCAGGAGATTTTGGGACTGGACCGCGCCGAGCTTGGGCTCGAGGCCTATCCGGAATTCGCCGGTCGCTAGAGGCAATTCGTTAACGCGCATTAACCCTTTTGTGGAGAGCGCATGGCATGATCGCGGCCGCTGCGCTTCTCGCGCCGCCGCCCGATCGAAAAAGCGCAACCGGACGAGACGATAATGAGGACTTCGCGCCGCCGCCGCAAACCGACATTCGCAGAGCGCCTCGATGCGTGGAGGCGCGAAGCGCTGGCTCGTTCCGGCGGCGCGGCGATGATCGCCATCGGCGTCTGGCTGACCTTTGCGCTCGCCACGTTCTCGATCAGCGATCCCTCGCTTTCAAATGCGACCGCGCGCGCGGCGCAAAACTGGATGGGCGGTCTCGGCGCCGTCGTCGCCGATTTTCTGTTGCAGGCGATCGGCGGCGCACGCCTGCTCGCCGCGCCGCCTCTTATCATCTGGGGCGCGGTGGCGATTGCGCGCGGGGCGGAGAATCTGCCCGAGGAAAAAACCCCGATTGACGTTGCGATCCGCTTCATCGTCGGCCCGCTTTCGTTCGGCCTTATCGCAGGCGCGCTGTCGATGGCGCCGACGCCGGCGGGCTGGCCGTTTATCGTCGGTCTAGGCGGGCTAGTCGGCGACGGCGTCAAAGCCGGCGCGACAGGGCTCGCCGCACTCACGCAAATTCCAGGCGCGGACGCGATCGCCGGCGCGCTTCTCGTCCTGCTCGGCGCATCCGGCTATCTCTTCGCCTGCGGCCTGACGCTCGCGCGCCTTGAGGCCGCGATCGCGGAAGTGGAATGGGCGGCCGGCGGCGTTCGCGATTTCCTCCTTGCGCGGTTCGACGCGATGTCGCGTGAGGACGCCGCCGCAGAGACGGGCGATCTCGATGAGGATTACGAAGATTACGACGCGAATGAAGACGACGACATAGACGAGGACGAAGAACCGCCGCTCGTCGCCGCGCCGAGAAAGCGCAACATCATCCGCAAGAACGAAACGAAGAAGCCCGGCAAGCGCGAAGCGCGCGAGGCGCAGCCGGAACTTCCCGTCTTCAGGCCGGGCTCCTATGAATTGCCGGCGCTTTCCCTGCTCGGCAAGCCGGAAGCGCGGCGCACGAAAGTCGTTTCCGACGACCAGCTCGAACAGAATGCGCGCATGCTGGAAAACGTGCTGTCCGATTTCGGCGTCAAGGGCGAGATCATCGCCGTGCGTCCCGGCCCGGTCGTCACGCTTTACGAACTTGAACCGGCCGCCGGCGTCAAATCCTCGCGCGTCATCGGCCTTGCCGATGACATCGCCCGTTCGATGAGCGCCGTCGCCGCGCGCGTCGCCGTCGTGCCGGGGCGCAATGTCATCGGCATTGAGCTTCCCAATCTCGATCGCGAGACCGTCTACATCCGCGAGCTTCTGGGCGCCGCCGAATATGAGAACAGCCGCGGGGATCTGACGCTCGCGCTTGGAAAATCGATCGGCGGCGAGCCTGTTTACGCCGATCTCGCGCGCATGCCGCACCTCTTGATCGCCGGAACGACCGGATCGGGCAAGTCCGTCGGCATCAACACGATGATCCTTTCGCTGCTCTACCGGCTCTCGCCGGATGACTGCAAGATGATCATGATCGATCCGAAAATGCTGGAACTTTCCGTCTACGAAGGAATTCCGCATCTTCTCGCGCCGGTCGTCACCGATCCGAAAAAAGCCGTCGTTGCGCTCAAATGGACCGTGCGCGAGATGGAAGAGCGCTACCGGCGCATGTCGAAGGTCGGCGTCCGCAATATCGAGGGCTTCAACCAGCGCCTTGTCGAGGCGGAAGAAAACGGCGAGATGCTGACCCGCCGCGTTCACACCGGCTATGATGAGGGAACCGGCGAGCCGATCTACGAGACGGAAGAACTTCAATACGAGCCGATGCCGTTCATCGTCGTCGTGATCGACGAGGTCGCAGACCTGATGATGGTCGCCGGCAAGGACATTGAAGGCATGGTGCAGCGTCTCGCGCAGATGGCGCGCGCCGCCGGCATCCACCTCATCATGGCGACGCAGCGGCCGTCGGTCGACGTCATCACCGGCACGATCAAGGCGAACTTCCCGACCCGTATTTCCTTTCAGGTGACGTCGAAGATCGACAGCCGCACCATTCTCGGCGAACAGGGCGCCGAACAGCTTCTCGGCATGGGCGACATGCTGCACATGGCGGGCGGCGGGCGCATCAGGCGCGTGCACGGCGCCTTCGTCTCCGACGATGAAGTCGAGAAGGTCGTTGAATTCCTGAAGAAGCAGGGCTCGCCCTCTTACGTTCAGGAAGTCACCGAATTGCGCGAGGAAGATGAAGACGGCGCGTTTGACGGGCTCGATATAGGCGGCAACACCTCGTCCGGCGACGCGCTATACGACAAGGCGGTCGCTATCGTCCTGCGCGATCGCAAGGCCTCGACCTCCTACATCCAGCGGCGCCTGCAGATCGGCTATAACCGCGCGGCGACGCTTATCGAGCGCATGGAGGAAGAGGGCGTCGTCGGGGCGGCGAACCACGCCGGCAAGCGCGAAATCCTCGTCGGCGAAAACGCGGCCTGAAACTCGCAAAACCCTCAAGAACTGTCGCGCGGGCCGCTTCGCCGGGCCGCGCCGGCGTTCTATAATGGGACAATGCGATCGGGCGTCGAGGGATGACTGTCGGACTGGCACGCGAGGAAGCGAGGAAGGCGCCGCCCGGCGTTGTCGTTTCTGCGCCGTTCGCGGTGACGGCGCTGTTTCTCTCCCCGCATGAGGCCGCCTCGATCGAAGACGACTGGCGCGACCTCGCCGCCGATGCGGTTGAACCCAACCCCTTCTATTCGCCGGCGCTGTTGTCGCCGGCGCTTGACGCCTTTGCGGATGAAGACGTCCGCCTCGCCGTCGTGCGCGATGAACGCGGACGGATAATCGCGTTTGCGCCGATTGCGCCTGCGCGCGGATATGCGCGGCTTCCCGTTCGTTATCTCGCGACATGGATGTATGA
>JAGRED010000165.1 GCA_020446725.1 Parvularculaceae bacterium
CGGCGCGATCCGCAGCGCGGGCTGCCACTTCATGTCCGAGAGCGCGTCGAAGGCGGCGTCGGCGACGCTCGCCGATGTCGATTGGGAATATTGCGGATACATCGGGATGACGAGAATGCGGTCGGCGCCGGCGTCTTTAAGCGCCCTGATGCGATCGCGGATCGACGGCGCGCCGTAACGCATAGCCCAGTCGATGTCAGCCTTGTTTCCCATCCGCGCGCCGAGGGCGTCCGCCGCCGTCTTCGTATAAAGGCGCAGCGGCGATCCGTCCTGCGTCCAAATCTTCGCATAGGCTTTCGCCGAACGCGCCGGTCGGACGTTCAGGATGACGCCGTGAAGGATCGGCAGCCAGAGCGCGCGCGGCAGGTCGACGACGCGTGCGTCGGACAGGAATTCGGCGAGATACCGGCGCACGGCGTGCGTCGTAGGCGCGTCGGGCGTGCCGAGATTGACGAGGAGAACGCCGACGCGGCCAGCGCTTACTGAGGGGTGGCCGGCGGGGCGCGGGTCGTTGCTGGGCGATGTCATCTGGCTGTTATGGGTGCGAGCGTCTGATGATTGACGGGGGATTTGTCATACAGATGAAAGATAATCGTCACAAAACCGATACAAAAAAAACCGAGGGTCCGCCGCGAAAATTAGGGCTCGCTGCGTGGGACGCGCGGGCGGCGGGGTTTCGGGAAATGGAAGTCTTCGGCGTCGGCATTTGGGCCATCCTTGGGTTCGCGTTCGCAGCCTATGCGGTCGTCGGCAATGACGCTCTGCAGACGCTCGGCACGTTTATTTCATCGAACCAGAAGCTGCCTTGGTGGGCGTTGTTCCTCTTCGCTTCAACGGTTCTCATTGTCGTCTTCATCATCGGCTATATCCAGTTTGACGGCGATCCGTCATGGGGACGCCTGTCGAACGCCAAGAAATATCCCGAATTCGAGGCGCAGTGGTATCACGTCGTGCCTGCGGCTGCGCTTCTTGTCATTACGCGCCTTGGACTGCCCGTATCGACGAGCTTCATGATCCTGTCGATCTTCGCGACGATGGCCGGGATGCAGTCCATGGTGCAGAAGTCGGCCTATGCCTATGCGATGTCGCTCGGGCTCGGCCTCGCATCCTACATTTTTCTCGCGCCGACGCTTGAGCGTCACTTCATGAAAACGCCGGACCATGCGCAGCGTCCGCACTGGATATTGTTTCAATGGGTGACGACCGCCTATCTCTGGGCGGTGTGGCTCATCCAGGATTTCGCGAATATCTATGTTTTCCTGCCGCGCCAGCTCAGCATGGAGCAGGCGGTTTTCAGCGTTTGTCTTATCATGTTCCTGCTGATGATCACCTTCATCAATGGCGGCGGTCCGGTGCAGAGAATCCTGAAGACGAAAACGAGCGTCACCGATATTCGTTCCGCGACGCTGATTGACTTCTTCTACGCCTCGATCCTTGCCTATTTCGCCTATGTTTCGAAAACGCCGATGTCGACGACATGGGCGTTTCTCGGATTTATCGGCGGGCGGGAGATTGCGCTTGCGACGATTGACAAGGTGCGCTCGCCGGGCGCGACGCTGAAAATCGTCAGCATGGACGCAGGCAAGGCGCTTCTCGGCCTCGTTATTTCCGTCGGGCTCGCCGTTGGCCTGCCCCGGCTCGCCGCGGCGATGACGGCGGGGTGACCGGCGCTCTCTCCGCGGCGCGCTTCACCGGCTCATCGTCTTGTTCCGCGTCGCCTGTGCGGCCCGCGAGTTTCGCGTCGATTTCGCCGAGGCGGATTTCCCTTTCGCGCTTTTGCGAATCCGTAAGGCCCACGCCATCGGCGGCGAGGCGCTGGATCGCGACATAATCGAGCTTGCCGGTGCCGAGCACGGGCACCTCCGGCACGGAAACGATCTTTTTCGGCACCGCGAGCTCGGGAACGCCGTGATTTTGCGCCCAGCCGAGAAGTTTTGCGCGGTCGGGCGACTGCTTGTCGGTGACAAGGACGATCTGCTCGCCCTTTTTGTCGTCGGGAAGGATCGCGGCGGCGTGCATATTGTCGGGCCAGACCGCCGTTGCGCAGTTCTCAACCACTGCAAGCGAGACCATCTCGCCGCCGATCTTGGCGAACCGTTTCATCCGCCCACGGATCGATATGTAGCCGTCCTCGTCAATGGCGACGATGTCGCCGGTGTCATGCCAGCCTGCGTCCGGCGGCGCGACGACGCCCGGCGCGTCCGGCGTGATGTAGCCCTTCATGATGTTGGGCCCCTTGACGAAAAGGCGCTTGCCGCCGGCGAGACCCTCGACCGGCTCAAGGCGCCATTCAACGCCCGGCAAAAGCTTGCCGACCGTGCCGGCGCGAATGTCACCCGGCTGGTTCGCGGCGAGCACCGGCGAGCCTTCCGTGACGCCGTAGCCTTCAAGGACTTCAAAGCCGAAGCGCTGCTCGGCGGCTTGGCGCGTTTCGTCTTTGACGCGTTCCGCGCCGCAGACGGCGATCCTCAGCGACGACATCTGCCCGTCGCCGCTTGCGCGCATATATTGCTGCAGGAAGGTGTCGGTGGCGAAGAGAACGCTCGCGCCTGTCTCGAAGATGCGCTGCGGAATGATCTTGGTCTGCAGCGGCGAGGGGTGAAGGACGACCGGATAGCCGTTGAGGATCGGCCACAACGTCCCCGCGGTTAGGCCGTAGCAATGAAAGGTCGGCAGCGGATTGAAGAAGATGTCGGTCGGCAAAATCTCGACATGCTCCGCAATCTGATAAATATTCGACAGGATGTTGGAATGGCTGAGCGCGACGCCCTTCGGGTCACCCTCCGTGCCCGACGTGAAAAGAATGATGCCGAGGCTGTCGGGATCGGGCGAGGCTGAAAAGAATCGCGGCAGCAAGGGGCCAAGCACGGCGCGCGCCTTGTCGAGCGGCGTCAGCGCCTCTTTCATGTCCTCAAGATAAAGAAACTCGATCGTTCCCGCCATTTCGTCGACAAGCGTTTCGAGCTTGGCGATTTCGATGAACTTGCGCGCAGTGATGACTTTCTTCACTTCCGCCGCGCGCGCCGCCGCTTTCAGATTGCGCGCGCCTGACGTGAAGTTGAACATTGCGGGCGTGCGCCCCTGAGAGAACGCAGCCATCAGCGCGATGACCGCGCCGGCGCCGGTCGGCATCATGACGCCGACTTTTTCGCCGGGCGATGTCGCGCGCGCGACCGGTCCGCCGATCGCGAAACTCGCGCGGATGATTTCCTTGTAGGTCAGCTTGCGTCCGTCGCCGTCGATCAGAATGGCGGCGTTCGCGCCCTTCTTGTGCGAGGCGGCGAGCAGCGCGTGAAAAATCGATTTGCGCGCGCGCCGCTCAATGCGTTTCAGGGATTCTTCCATTCAATGCCCCTTTGAGAAGCGATGCGGCCTCCCCGCCGCCGCGCCCGCCTTTCCGTCGCCGGTTGCGGCGACCCGTTTCCGCCCGTCTTCGCCGCTTGGCCGGTTCCTGTCTTGCTGTGTCTGTGTCCGGCGCACGGCTTGTTGCCTGATATTACAAAACGGTCAGCCGCCGGCCAAGGCATAATCGTCGACGCCGGCGCGCTCCCTCTCATAAGTGAGCGTTCACCCACATAGGGCCGTAGACCTAAAAAGTAAAGTGAGCACTCACTCACATCGTCGTCAACGGATTGGCGCGCCGGTTGGCGGCGGCGATCTCCAGGTTGTGTTATATTTGCTGGCGCAATCAAAAAGGAAATAATTTCACAGTGAAATCAAGGGGATGGCCTTTGCGGCGTAAGTTATCCCCCTACTTATCCCACCCCTTCGCGGCGGCCTTATGATCTCCGTCGTCCCGGATGCTGCGCGGCATGAAATGACGCGCTGCTGATCCGGGATCTGGTGAAACG
>JAGRED010000166.1 GCA_020446725.1 Parvularculaceae bacterium
AGTTCCAGCGCCTCGGCGGCAAGATCCCGAAAGGCGCGCTGCTCGTCGGCCCGCCGGGTACGGGTAAGACGCTTCTCGCGCGCGCCATCGCGGGCGAAGCGAACGTGCCCTTCTTCACGATTTCGGGTTCGGACTTCGTCGAAATGTTTGTCGGCGTCGGCGCAAGCCGCGTGCGCGACATGTTCGATCAGGCGAAGAAGAACGCGCCCTGCATCATCTTCATCGACGAGATCGACGCAGTCGGCCGTCACCGCGGCGCCGGCCTCGGCGGTGGCAATGACGATCGCGAACAGACGCAGAACCAACTCCTCGTCGAGATGGACGGCTTTGAGTCGAATGAGGGGATCATCCTCATCGCGGCGACGAACCGCCCGGACGTTCTCGATCCGGCGCTGCTGCGTCCCGGCCGTTTCGACCGTCAGGTCGTGGTGCCGAACCCCGACGTCGTCGGCCGCGAGAAAATCCTTCAGGTGCACGCCAAGAAGGTTCCGCTGGCGCCGGACGTCAATCTCCGGACGATCGCGCGCGGCACGCCCGGCTTTTCTGGCGCCGATCTCGCCAATATCGTCAATGAAGCCGCGCTGCTCGCGGCGCGTCGCGGCAAGCGCTTCGTCACGTCGAAGGAATTCGACGACGCGAAGGACAAGGTGCTGATGGGCGCTGAACGCCGCTCGATGGCGATGACGGAAGAGGAAAAGACGCTCACCGCCTATCATGAGGCCGGTCACGCGCTGGTCGGTATCTCCGTCCCCGGCAATGATCCCGTCCACAAGGCGACGATCATTCCGCGCGGTCGCGCGCTCGGCATGGTTCAATATCTTCCTGAGCGCGACCGGTATTCGATGTCTTTCGAACAGATGAAGGCGCGCATCGCGATGGCGATGGGCGGGCGCGTCGCCGAAGAACTGAAATTCGGCAAGGAGAAAGTCACCTCGGGCGCGCAGCAGGACATCGAGCATGCGACGAAGATCGCCCGCGCGATGGTCACGCAATACGGCCTTTCCGAAAAGCTCGGGCCGATCGCCTATGCGGAAGACGAGGGCGAGGTGTTCCTCGGCCAGTCGATCGCGCGCACGAAAGCGATCTCGACCGACACGGCGAAGCTGATCGAAGAAGAAATCCGCCGCTTCGTCACCGACGGTTTCGACCGGGCGCGCCAGATTCTCACCGACCGCAACGCGGACTGGGAAAAAATTGCACAGGCGCTTCTCGAATTCGAAACGCTGAGCGGGGACGAGATCAACGCGCTTTTGCGCGGCGAACAGATCGTCCGCAAGGAACCGACCGACGCCGGCGATACGCCGCCGCCCTCTTCGGTGCCGTCTGCGGGAGGCGCGAACCGTCAGGGTCCTGAAAGCGGCCTTGAGCCAAACCCGGCCGGCGCCTGATCACGCCATTGCGCTTGCGCGGCGCGCTTGACCAAAGCGCCCCGCGCAAGACAAAAACGCGGTTGAAAAACGCGTTTGCGCGGGGCGCATGAAAGTCGGTTTTCTATTCAATCACGACGCCGGGCATCAGGCGTTTCATCTCCTGCCGATCATCAACGCCTATGCGTCGATGCGGCCGGACGATGACATTCGCGCCTATGTCGGCGGCACGGCGATGATGGAGGCGGTGAACGCCGGGCTTACGCCCGGCCGCGGCCGCGTCGCGCTTGTCGATCTGACCTTGCCGCCGGTCGTCAATGAAATCGCCATGGTCGGCGATTTCGTCGCGCCGGCGAGCCGCCTTGCGCGGCTGCGCTGCAATATCGAGCGCTTTCGCGACCTCGATGCGCTCGTCGCGCCCGAACGCACCTGCCTTATGCTGAAGGATCGCGTCGGACCGTCGTTGCGGTTCATTCATTGCCGGCATGGCGCGGGCGATCGCGCCATGGGCTTTCATCCCTCGTTGAAAAATTTCGATCTCCTGTTGCTGCCCGGCGCGAAATTCGTGCGGCGCCTTGAGGAGGTTGGCGCGCTGCATGACGGCAATCAATTCGCGTTTATCGGCTATCCGAAATTCGACGCGGTCGCGCTGAAAGCGACGCCGCAGGACTTTTTCGGCAATTCAAATCCGACGGTCGTCTACAACCCGCATTTCTCGCCGGAGCTTTCCTCCTGGTTCAAGAACGGCGTCGAAGTGCTCGACTGGTTCGCGGCCAATCCCGACATCAATCTCATCTTTGCGCCGCATGTCATGCTCTTCAAGCGGCGCTATCATGTCGAGGCGTCGACGCTCAAATTCGCCATCCGCCGCCGTCTTCCGGCGCGCTTCCAGAACCGGCCGAACATTCTCATCGACGTCAACTCAACGCGTCTCTTCGACATGAGCTACACGCTGGCCGCCGACCTTTATCTCGGCGACGTTTCGAGCCAGGTGATGGAATTCATCGCGCGTCCGCGCCCTTGCGTCTTTCTCAATCCGCGCCGGCTCAACTGGCGCGACGATGACGCTTTCGCCGCCTGGCGGCTTGGACGCGTCGTTGAAGACATGAACGATTTCGGGCCGGCGATCCGCGGTTCGCTCTGCAATCGCGATGCTTACGCCGATGCGCAGCGCACGCATTTCAACGACACGTTCAATCTGACGGATGAGCCTTCGGCTGAGCGCGCCGCGCGCGCCATCGCGTGCTATCTTGAGGAACGAAACACCTTCAAACCGGGAGCATGAAGCGAATGAGAACCCTCGCCGCACTCGCCTTCGTCGCGCTTGCCGCCGCCTGCGCGTCTGCCGAGACTTTTTCCAAGGCGGGATGGATCGCCAGTCAGCCGGAATGGGCCGAACCGATTGAACCATTCGCGGTGGCGGAGGGTGTTTATTATGTAGGTTCGCGCGGGCTTTCGAGCCTGCTCATCACTACGGCGGAAGGTCATTTCCTGATCGACGGCGGCGTGCCGGAAAACGCCGCGATGATCGCTGACAATATTGATGCGCTCGGCTTCGACGTCCGCGACGTCAGATATCTCCTGAACAGCCACGCGCATTTCGATCATTCTGGCGGGCTCGCCGCGCTCAAGAAGAAATCGGGCGCGACGATGGTCGCGAGCGAAGGCGACAGATGGGCGCTTGAGACGGGACGCGTTCCGGGGTCGGAAGAAGACGACAATTTCGCCGCGCCGCCGGTCAAGGTCGACCGCACGATCGCCGACGGCGAAACGCTCGTCCTGGGCGGCGTCGCGCTGACCGCGCATCTGACGCCCGGACACACGAAAGGCTGCACATCGTGGACGATGCAGGCCGGCGACAAGTCTCTTCTCTATTTTTGCAGCGCAAGCGTCGCCGCCAATCGTCTCGTTGATCCGCCCCAATATGACGGCATCGTCGAGGATTACCGCGCAACCTTCGCCAAAACGAAGGATTGGCGCCCTGATATTTTTCTCGCCAACCATCCGGACTTTTTCGATATGGACGAAAAACGCCGACGCCAGATCGATGGCGTTGCGGACGCGTTCGTCGATCGAGAGGGTTTTCCGGCGATGACGCGAAAGCTCGAAGCGGCGTTCGAAGCTGCGCTCGCGGAACAAACGGCGAAAGCGCAGGGCGAGTGAGCGCGCATCCGCCGCTGCTGATGGGCGTCGTCAATGTGACGCCGGATTCCTTTTCCGACGGCGGTTCTTTTCTCGATCCCGCCCATGCGATCGAACACGGGTTGAGGCTTGTCGAGGAAGGCGCAGCCATTCTCGACATCGGCGGGGAATCGACGCGGCCGGGCGCCGATGCTGTTCCGGCGGAAACGGAACTTGCGCGCGTCTTGCCGGTCATCAAAGGTCTTGTCGGCCAGACGGCCGCCGTCCTTTCGATCGACACGCGCAAGCCGGACGTCGCGCGCGCGGCGGTCGATGCGGGCGCCTCGATCTGGAATGACGTTTCCGCGCTGCGCTTTTCGTCCGACAGCCTGCGCGTCGCAGCTTCGCTCGACTGTCGCATCGTTTTGATGCATGCGCAGGGCGATCCCAAAACCATGCAGGACGATCCGCGTTACGAAAATGCGGTCGAAGAGGTGAAGGGCGATCTCGCCGGCAGGATCGCCGCCTGCGAGGCGGCGGGGATCGACCGTGCGCGCCTCATCATCGATCCGGGCGTCGGCTTCGGCAAAACGCTCGCCCATAATCTCGACCTGATCGCCAATCTGGACCGCCTTGCAGCGCTCGGCCCGCCGGTCCTGCTCGGCGTTTCCCGCAAGCGCTTTATCGCCGCCATTGACCGGCAGGGGCCGGCGGCCGGCCGTCTCGGCGGGTCGATCGCAGCCGCCCTTGCGGGCGCGGCGCGCGGCGCGGCGATCCTCAGGGTTCATGACGTCGCCGCGACCCGCCAGGCGCTCAGCGTCCATTTCGCCATAGATTCGGCCCCTTCAGGGCGTTAAGGGATTGCTTGCCCGGCCCGATTAGGATGGCCGGGAACAAGGAGTTGCAGCCATGCGCGGCGATGATGACGCTCCGGCGCCGGCGGCGGGTGAGCGCAAGATTTTCGGAACCGACGGCGTGCGCGGCCTCGCCAACGCAGGCGCGATGACGCCTGACCGCATCCTGGCGCTCGGCATGGCGGCGGGGCGCTATTTCCGCAATGGCGAACATCGCCATCGCGTCGTCATCGGCAAGGACACGCGCCTTTCCGGTTATATGATCGAGCCGGCGCTCACCGCGGGCTTCGCCGCGTCCGGCATGGACGTTTTTCTCCTCGGGCCGCTGCCGACGCCGGCGATGGCGATGCTGACGCGGTCTCTGCGCGCCGACCTAGGCGTCATGATCTCGGCCTCGCACAATCCGTATCAGGACAATGGCGTGAAGTTCTTCGGTCCGGACGGCTACAAGCTGTCGGATGAAGCCGAGCTTCAGATTGAACGGCTGATGAGCGAGCCGGCGAATGAAGGTCTCGCCGCCTCGGGCGATCTCGGCCGCGTGAAACGGATCGACGACGCCGGCGCGCGCTATATAGAATTCGCCAAGAACGCGTTCCCGCGCGGCATGTCGCTTGAAGGCTTGCGCGTCGTTATCGATTGCGCGAACGGCGCCGCCTACAAGGTTGCGCCGACCGTGCTGTGGGAGCTTGGCGCGGAAGTGAAATCGATCGGCGTCGAGCCGAACGGCTTCAACATCAATCACGATTGCGGGTCGACATCGACGAAGGCGCTGCAGAAAGCGGTCGTTGAATATCGCGCCGATATCGGCATCGCCCTCGACGGGGACGCCGATCGCGTCATCATCAGCGATGAAAAAGGGCGCATTGTCGACGGCGACCAGATTCTCGCGCTCATCGCCTGCCATCTGAAGAGCCGCGACGAATTGCGGGGCGGCGGCGTCGTCTCGACGGTGATGGCCAATCTCGGGCTTGAGCACTATCTCGCGGGCGAAGGGTTGACGCTCGAACGCACGAAGGTCGGCGACCGGTATGTCGTCGAGGCGATGCGCGCGAAAGCGATGAATGTCGGCGGCGAGCCGTCGGGCCACATCATTCTCAGCGATTATTCGACGACAGGCGACGGCCTCGTCACCGCACTGCAGGTGCTCGCTGTCGTCGCCGGAGAAGACCGGGCGGTGAGCGACGTTTGCCGCCGGTTCGAGCCGGCGCCGCAAATCCTCAAAAACGTCCGCTATTCGGGCGGCGCGCCGCTTGAAAACGCCGCCGTCAAAGCGGCGATCGCCGCAGGCGAGGCGAGGTTCGGCAAGGCCGGGCGCCTCGTCATCCGCAAATCCGGCACCGAGCCGCTCATTCGCGTCATGGCGGAAGGCGACGACCCGAAGCTGGTCGCCGCGATCGTCGACGAGATTTGCGCCGCGATTGAAAAGGCGAAGGTTTAGGGTTTCGCCGTCAGCTGCTGGAACACGCCGAGCCGGTCCGTCTGCTGGCGATGCCCGCAAATGAGACCGTCCGTGAAATAATAGACGGTGATGCCCGATATGTTGACCGTCCGTCCGCTGGCCGGAAAGCCCGGCAGGTCGGCGAGATGCGTGCCGCGCCAGCGCCAGTCGACGGCGATGCGGGTCGCTTCCGCCGTCATGTCGGCGATGGTGAACCGCTGATCGGGAAAGGGCGCGCATGACAGCGTCAGCCTTTCCGCGAACTGCGCGCGCGTCAGCGTCTTGCCGTCCCACGGATCGCCGGGGTCGGACATGATCACATAGAGCGGCGTGATGAAACGATTGAGTTGCGCGAGGTCCCGATCGTTCCAGATCTGTTGCATGAAGGCTGAAAGATGCGCTTTCATTTCGGACGGCGTCATCGCTTCAACTCCATTTGCGGCCGTCCGTCCGAGGTTTTTTCGGCGCTCTTTCCGTCTTCATCGATGACGGCGGTGACGCGTTTGCGAAACGCCGAAAAGCTTTCGAAGGTGACGACGTCGACCGCTTCGTCGAAATCGATCGTGATGCGGCGACGTCCGCCCGAAAGCGCTTCGACGGCGATGATCTCGCCTTCAAAGGGTTGGCCGAGATAGGCGCCGGCGATGCGATCGCCGAGCTGGAGCGGGGCCGGGCGATTGCCGATCGTCGCATGCAGCGTGTTCCAGTCGCGAAAGCCAAGCTGCTTTGCGAGGAGTTCAAGCGCTTCGCTGTGTGAGATGAAATCCCCGTCTTCCGCCAGCGCGGCGCGAAGGCGTTTGGCCTGCGCTTTCAGATCGTCAAGCGATCGGGGGGTTGTCGGTCCGGTCTGGTTGTTACTTCCTGTCATGGCTCGCCTCATCGGACGGCGGGGCGGATTTGAGAGCGGGGCTCGCATTGCCGCCGGACCGCGCGCCGTCATCGGTGCAAGGCCGAACAGGAAAATGAAGGGCTTCACCAGAGCTTTCGCTTGCGAGCGGCAGGCGCCTTCAACCTGGCCGCTGCGATAGGCCTTCGCGCGCATGCCGTCAATATGCGGACTGAAAAAGTCCCGGGCCTCACCTGCCGGCGATAAGTCCTTACCCTGACATTTTCAGCAATTGGTTGTGAGACTTAATTTCCCGTCATGTCTAAAAGATCGCAATGTTTCCGTTAGTTAACCGCCTCGCCCCATTCGGGCCTCTATTCGCCCTATCGTTTGTCGTCATTGCGAACGCAATCGAAAGGAGAACGAAATGATCAACAGAATTCTGTGCGCCGCGGCGCTGGTTGCGTCTTCATTCTCGACGACAGGATGCGTGTTGGCCGCCGGCGCGGCGGCCGGCGCGATCGCGGCTGACGAACTCAATGAAGATGACGGCGAGTTCGATCCGCTTGAGGAAGCCTATGACGGCGATAAGGGAACGACGCCAATCATCGATGATGATGTCGACAACTGACGCGCCGTCGTCGCCCGTCGCGCTCGCCGGCGGGCGGCGATTGCGCCGGCCTCCAGACGTCAGCGTCCCGGCCGCCCGCTGAGCGCGGCGAGGAGCGACGCGATGGCGATCAGGAAAACCCCGAAACCGAACAGCCGCCAGGTTGCGGCGATATCGACGCCGAGCGCATAGGCGGCGGCCGGAAAAAGCTGGACCAATAGCGAGGCGATGCAACAGACAAGCCCCGCCCAAAGCAGTTGTCCCGTCGTCATCGCGCTCTCCCTTTGATGGAGCAATTTCGTGCGCTGCGGCGCGCGACGGTTGCTCATGATTCAATGATCGGCGCGTTTTCTGCGATCAACCGGATGCCGTTTGATCTGAAAACGCTCTAGTCTCCCGCTGCGGCGCATGTGCTAGACGTCATTGACGGCGGCAATAGGGAGAGTTTGCGGCATTGCAGGGACGCGTTCTCATCATTGCGGGGTCCGACCCGTCCGGCGGCGCCGGCGTTCAGGCCGACATCAAGACGGTGACGGCGCTCGGCGGCTATGCGGCGTCGGCGATCACGGCGATCACGGTCCAGAATACGAAGGGCGTCACAGGCGTTCACCCGGTCGAACCCGATGTGATCCGCGCCCAGATCATCGCCGTGCTTGAGGATATCGGCGCCGACGCGATCAAGATCGGCATGATCGGCGCGCGCGCGGCGGGCGTTGCGATCGCCGACGCGCTGGTTGAAATCGCCCCGACAGTCCCGGTCATTCTCGATCCCGTTCTCGTCGCGACGAGCGGCGATGCGCTCGCGGGCGATGACATGCCGGCCTTGCTTCTTGAACGGCTCGTCCCGATTTCGGCGATCGTGACGCCGAATGCGGAAGAAGCCGCCGTCCTCGCAGGTTTTAACGTTGCGACGCCGATCGACCTTGTCGCCGCGGGGCAGGCGCTCATCCAGCGCGGCGCGACGGCGGCGCTCGTCAAGGGCGGCCATCTTGAGGGAGAGAGCGTTGAGGATGCGCTGGTGACGCTCGACGGCGCGCGACTCTTTCGCCATCCGCGCATCGAAACGACGTCGACGCACGGCACGGGCTGCACGCTCGCCTCGGCGGTTGCGACGGGTCTTGCGCAGGGCGCGCCGCTCGCCGCCGCCGTCAAACGCGCGATCGACTATGTTCATGAGGCGATCCGCACCGCGCCGGGGCTCGGCGCCGGCGCTGGGCCGCTCAATCATTCATGGCCGTGCGACCGGCGCTGACCGCGCGGACGCGGAACCGGAAACCCATCGGCAATGGCGCGTTCGGCGAACTAACAGCGCCTTTGGAAAATCTCGGTTGAAGGCGCAAGGGCGCGTCACTAGGTGGTTTTTCGGGTTTAGAAGAGAAAGAAAACAGCCATGACCCGTTATGACTATGAAACGCTTGACGTTTTCACCGACCGGAAATTCGCCGGCAACCAGCTCGCCGTGATCATGGACGCCCGCGGTCTTACGACGGCAGACATGCTGACCATCACGCGCGAGTTCAATTATTCCGAAACGACGTTTGTGCTGCCGCCGGAACAACCCGGAAATACGGCGCGCGTGCGCATCTTCACGCTCGGCTATGAGATGCCCTTCGCCGGTCATCCGACTGTCGGCACGGCGATTGCGATTGCGCGCGCGCGAAAGCTCACCGGCGCGTTGACGCTCGAACTTAACACCGGCGTCTTCCCTGTTCGGGTCGATCTTGATCGGCGCGCGCCGTTCGCTGAATTTCAGAATCCGAACCTGCCGAAGGAAACCGGCGCAGCGCC
Source organism: Parvularculaceae bacterium (assembly GCA_020446725.1). Taxonomy (GTDB): domain Bacteria; phylum Pseudomonadota; class Alphaproteobacteria; order Caulobacterales; family Parvularculaceae; genus Amphiplicatus. The sequence continues at coordinate 9,005 of JAGRED010000166.1, forward strand.
CGACGCCGCGCTGATCGAGGCGGCTTTGTCATTGCCGAAAGGCGCGATTGACATCGGCGCGCATAGCCCGCGCATCGTCGGCGCCGGCGCAAATTTCGTCTACGCCAAAGCCTCGCTAGATGGTGTCCGCGGCGCGAAGTTAAATTCGGCGGCTTTCGACGCGGTCGCGATCGAGCAGACCATCGGCGTTCTTCTATACGCCGAAGGCGGCGAGGCGAAGGATGCGAGCTATCACGTGCGCATGTTCGCGCCGAACGCCGGCATCCCTGAAGATCCCGCGACCGGCGGCGCCGCTGCGGCGCTGCCGGGCCAGATCGCGCTCTCGCAAAAGCTCGACGACGGCGAACATCGTTGGGTGATCGAACAGGGTTTTGAAATGGGCCGTCCGAGCCGCATTCATGCGCGCGTCGAAATTTCGGCGGGCGCCGTCAAGTCGGTGCGCATCGGCGGCGACGCCGTGCCCTTGATGAAAGGTCAGCTCGACTTCTGAACGGGATCCGACCGTTCAACGATCGGCGCGATGTCTGCGGCGAGCGCGTCGCCCGTTTCAATGACCGGCCGTTTCCTGCTTTGGCTGACGGCGACGCCGGCGAGAATGACGGCGAGCGCGAGGAAAACCGGCGGCTCAAGCCGTTCATGAAAAATGAGCGCGCCGAGAATGACGGCGACGGCGGGAACGACGTAATTTCCAAGCGCCATGAAGGACGCGCCGGCGCGGCGAATGATCATGATGATGATGATGCCGGCGAGCGCAGTCGGGCCGAGGCCGAGCGCGAACACGCTGGCGATGCTGACGGCGGACCATGAGGCGGGATCAAACGGGGTGAACAGCAATGACGGCGTTGCGAAGACGGCGCCCATGAGCACGATGCCGGCGGTGAAGACGCGCGGGCGCGTCGCCGGCGCGCGGCGCGACATGACGACGGAGACGGCGTAGCACAGCGTCGCGACAAGGAGGCCGCCTTGCGCGGCGAAGCTCGTCCCGGAAACGCCGCGCATCGCTTCCGCGTTCATGAGTTCTGGGCCCATGAGAATGAGCACGCCCGCAAAGCCCATCAGAAAACCGGCGATGCGCCGCGCATTCAGTTTTTCATCGGCGAAGAAATAAGCGAGCCCGAGCGTCCAGAGCGGCATGAACGCCATGTAGACGCCGGCGAGACCGCTTTCGACATATTGCTGCGCCCAGGGAAAGATAAGGAAGGGAATTGAATAGCCGATAATCCCGACGCCCCCCATCCACGCCCAGAGTAAATGCGGGCGCCTTCCGGATTTCGTCCGCACAAGGAGCGGCGGAAAGCGCCGTCCCTTGGCGCGCATGATGATGTAGAGCGCAATCGCGGCGATCCACAGCCGCCCGACCGCAACGATCTGCGGCGGCATCGTCTCGATCGCTGCGTGAATGAAGGTGAAGGACGAACTGCCGAGCGCGATCAAAAGCGCAAGCAGCGTCCATTCCGCAGGGCCTGCCGCGGCCGGGCCGCTATGGCGTCTTGTCGGCGGCGTCATAAATCGCAGGAACCGGTGAGGGCGATGATTCGCATAGCGCAAAATGCTCGCACGAGCATTTTGCTGCAACGCAAAATTTCTGTTGACGGCTACAGCGATTCTGGAGGACAAGCGGCGCGGGCCACGCCTCCCCAACGAGGCGCGACTCATCTGCAAGGATGGGAGTGACATCGATGACGACGAAACCCGGCGTGCGTCCCGCACGGCCTTATTTTTCATCCGGCCCCTGCGCCAAGCGCCCCGGATGGTCCGCTCAAAATCTCGGCGTTGAAACGCTCGGCCGCTCGCATCGCGCCAAGCTCGGCAAGGCGCGTCTCAAGGAGGCGATAGACCGAACGCGCGTCCTGCTTGAGGTTCCGGGCGATTACCGGATCGGCATCGTGCCGGCGTCCGACACCGGCGCGGTTGAAATGGCGCTCTGGTCGCTGCTCGGCGCGCGCCCCGTCACCATGATCGCCTGGGAAAGTTTCGGCGAGGGATGGGTCACCGACGTCGTCAAGCAATTGAAGCTCGACGCCGGCCTTCTCCGCGCGCCTTACGGGGCGCTTCCCGATCTTTCCGCGGTCGATCCTTCGACCGACATCGTCTTCACCTGGAACGGCACGACATCGGGCGTTCGCGTGCCGGACGCCGACTGGATCGCGGCGGACCGCGAAGGTCTGACGATCTGCGATGCGACCTCGGCCGCCTTTGCGCAGCCGCTCGACTGGCCGAAGCTCGACGTCGTGACTTTCTCCTTCCAGAAGGCGCTCGGCGGCGAAGGCGGACACGGCGTTCTCATTCTTTCACCGCGCGCGGTCGAACGGCTTGAAAATTACAAGCCGGCCTGGCCGTTGCCGAAAATTTTCCGCCTCACAAAGGGCGGCAAGCTGATCGAAGGCGTCTTTGAAGGCGAGACCATCAACACGCCCTCGATGCTTGTCATTGAAGATTATGTCGATGCGCTGAAATGGGGCGCGTCGATCGGCGGCCTGAAAGAAATGATGCGCCGCGCCGACGCCAATCTTCATGCGATGTCGCAATGGGTCGCGCGCGCCGACTGGGTTGAGTTTCTCTGCGCGGACAAGGCGGCGCGCTCGAACACGTCCGTCTGCCTGAAGATCGTCGATCCGGCGATCGCCGCGCTCTCCGACGCCGACCAGCGCGCCTTCGTCAAGCAGATGGAATCCCTGCTCGGCAAGGAAGAGGCCGCCTATGACATCGGCGGCTATCGCGATGCGCCGCCGGGTCTTCGCATCTGGTGCGGCGCGACGGTCGAATGCGCCGATATCGAGGCGCTTTGCCCCTGGCTCGACTGGGCGTTCGCCGAAGCGAAAAAATCCCTCAACTGAAACTGGCCGCTCATCCCGGCGCATGCGGGGATCTGCAAGAATTGAAAAACGGATTCCGGCGGAAGCCGGAATGAGCGGAACGAAAAACGGAAAAGCGAAAACATCATGCCCAAAGTTCTCATCTCCGACGATCTTTCCGAAACCGCCGTCAACATCTTCAAGGAACGCGGCGTCGAGGTCGCCTATGAACCCAAGCTCGGCAAGGACAAGGCGAAGCTTGAACAGGTGATCGGCCTTTATGACGGCCTTGCGGTGCGCTCTGCGACCAAGGCGACGGCGGCGATTATTGCGGCCGGGAAAAACCTCAAAGTGATCGGACGCGCCGGCATCGGCGTCGACAATATCGACATACCCGCCGCGACCGCGGCCGGCATCGTCGTCATGAACACGCCCTACGGCAACGCCATCACAACGGCTGAACATGCGATCGCAATGATGTTCGCCGCGGCGCGCCAGATCCCGCAGGCGAACGCCTCGACCCATAGCGGCAAATGGGAAAAGTCGCGCTTCATGGGCGTTGAACTTTTCGGCAAGACCCTCGGCGTCATCGGTTGCGGCAATATCGGCGGCATCGTCGCCGATCGCGGCGTCGCGCTCAAAATGCGCGTCATCGCATTCGATCCCTATCTCACCGATGCGCGCGCGGTCGAACTCGGCGTTGAGAAAGTCGATCTCGATACCTTGCTTGCGCGCGCCGACATCATTTCGCTTCACACGCCGCTGACCGAACAGACGAAGAACATTCTTTCGGCGAAGGCGCTCGCGAAAACGAAGAAGGGCGTCATCATCGTCAATTGCGCGCGCGGCGGGCTCGTCGATGAGGCGGCGCTGAAGGCGGGGCTTGATTCCGGCAAGATCGGCGCGGCCGCGCTCGACGTTTTCGCCTCTGAACCGGCGACGGAGCATCCGCTTTTCGGCCATGAGCGCGTCGTCCTGACGCCGCATCTCGGCGCGTCGACGAATGAGGCGCAGGAGAATGTCGCGATCCAGATCGCCGAGCAGATGGCGGATTACCTGACGCGCGGCGCGGTGACGAATGCGCTCAACATGCCCTCGATCACGGCGGACGAGGCGCCGCGGCTGAAGCCCTACATCGCGCTTGCCGAAAATCTTGGGAAGTTTGCCGGCCAGCTCACCGAGACGAGCGTGAAAGCGATCGAGGTCGTCTACGCCGGCGGCGTCGCCAAACTCAACACGCGCCCGATGACGGCGGCGGCGGTCGCTGGCGTCCTTCGCCCGATGCTCGCCGAAGTGAACATCGTCAACGCGCCGCTGATCGCGAAGGAACGCGGCATCGCCATCGCCGAGACTTATCGCGACGACGCCGAAAATTTTGAAAGCGTCATCCGGTTGCGCATCGTGACGGAGCGTCAGGACCGCTCGGTCTCCGGCGCCCTTTTCGGCCAGACGCCGCGTATTGTCGAAATCAAGGACGTCGAGATGGAAGCGTCCTTCGCGCCGCACATGCTGTTCGTCACCAACGAGGACAAGCCGGGTTTCATCGGCGCGCTCGGCCAGACGCTCGGCGCGGCGAATGTGAACATCGCGACGTTCAATCTCGGCAGTGCAGAGCTGGGAGAAGATGCGATTGCGCTGCTCGCCGTCGATGAGGACGTGACGAACGACGTCCTTGAAAAGGTGTCGGCGCTGCCGCACGTCAAACAGGCGAAGGCGCTGGCGTTTTAGGGCGCTCGCGTGCGGCGCATGCATGCGCTAAAGACGGCGCATGCCCGTTGACGACATAAACGACATTGAAAGCCGCGCGAAAGCCGGCGAGGCGGACGCGCAATACGCGCTCGCCGCGCATCATTCGCATTCGCGCCGTCCGGAAGAGGCGCGGCGCTGGCTTGAATTGGCGGCGGCGGGCGGCCATCCGGATGCGCTGTTCACGCTGTCGGCGGCGCGTCTTTCAGGCGTCGGCGGACTTGGCGTCGATCTCCCCGGCGCGGTCGAGGGGCTCGCCGCGGCGAAGGAAAGAGGAAGCGCCGCCGCCCTCAGAATGCTCGCCGCGCTGACCGCGGCCGGCCTCGCGGGCGAGGGCGGCTGGGACGAGGCATTGACGATGATGCGCGCCGCCTGCGCGGCGCGCGACCCGGCGGCGCTGCGCGAAATCGCGGCGCTCGCTTTTGACGCAGGCGGATGCGATGCGGACGCGGCGGCGATGCTTGCAACGGCCGCGAAAAGCGACGCGCTCGCCGGCGCGCTTCTTCAGCGCCGCAAGCATCGCAATCCCGCTGATGCGCCGCCTACCGTCTCCTACGATCTTGAGCGCGTGTTCGACCGCCTCGGCGCCGCGCCGCACCACCCGCAGCGCCAAGATGTTCTTGAGCGCCCGCGCGTCGCCTCATTCGCCGCCGCCGTCAGCGTCGATCTTTGCGATCACCTCATCGGCGCCGCGCTGCCGCGTCTTCAGCGCCAGGAAATCGTCGATGAAGCGGGCGTCGCCCATGCGCATCCCCATCGCACCTCGACCGGCGCGGTTCTCGGCTTCAGCCATCTCGATCTTCCCGCCGTCTGGGCCGGGCGCATCATGGCGCGCCTCGCCGATACGCCTTATGAGAACGGCGAATCCCTGATGGTGCTGCGCTATCGGCCGGGCGAGGAATATCGTCCGCATCATGATTTTCTGGGGCCGAACGAGCCGGATCTCAAAACACGCGGCCAGCGTTTCAGGACGGCGCTTCTCTATCTCAATGACGGCTATGAAGGCGGGGAGACGCATTTTCTCTCGCCGGACGTCAAGGTCGCGGGCAAGACCGGCGACGTCGTCGTGTTCGACAATGTCGATGAAAAAGGCGCGCCGGACGTTTCGGCGCGCCATGCGGGAAGACCCGTCACGCGCGGCGAGAAATGGCTCGCCACGCTCTGGCTCCGCGACCGGCCCTATTTGCGCTAGTTGGCGCTCGCCTTGCGCTTGTAGGTTCCGGTGAACCAGTCGTTCCAGACTTTCTTTTCATCGTCATATTGCTGGAAATACTGCGTCACCGTGCCGTCCTCGTTCGGCGTCCACGTGCCGCGGAACTTCGCGCCGTTGCCGGGCTTATCGGCGCCGTAGCCGATCGTTCCTTCGAGAACCATCGCGCCCTTGTCGTTGAGCCCGCCGACATAATCGATCGTTGCGCCGGCGCTGACCCAGACTTGGCGCCATTTGCCGGTTTCAAGATCGACGAAGTTGTAGCTCTGTCCGGTGATGCCGCCCGTATTCACCCAGTGCTC
>JAGRED010000167.1 GCA_020446725.1 Parvularculaceae bacterium
CTCGAAAATAACTACTTGCGATTTAATCCCGAACTTCAAGCAATGAAAGACCACCTCAATTATCGCCTTCGCACCCATCTGGCGCGCCCAACAATCGGATCATCTGTTATCGGATCGATTGCAATATATTGTCCCGCCCAAGAACTTCCATCGCCACTTATTTCGTACAAGAAAGATCCGGAGCGGCGGCGTTCAGGTTTTCCAATCTCGGTGTAGGTGCCTGCTAAGTACCTATTGTCGATTATCATCCCGTTTCCATCCAATTCAATATCGCCATTAATCAATTGCATCTTTACTGACGTGTGCTGATTTGTGCCAGAAAACGGAGAATACCGAACGGATGCGCGACCAAAGGCGAGTTCTTGGCCGGTGTCGTCGACGACGAAGACATCGTAGTCTACCGCATGCCTGATCTTTGACGACCACCCCATGAGGAATACGCCAAGCGCTGCAAGCATGATGGCGGCCGCCAAGCTTGCTAAGAGGCTCAATCCAAAATTTTGCAGCGCTGATAGCTTTTCAGGCGCATCTAACAATTTCAGGGCAAATGGCTGCAACGCGAACTTAAATATGATCACCGCGATGACAACAATTGTCACAACGCTATTGAGGCCAAAATGAAGGCGGCTCAATAACACCAGCGGGCGGATCGTTTCTTCAAGAATGTTCATCGCCCCCCCCCCCACACCTGTTCAATTTAATTTATTTAATAAGTTCCGCATTTTTTACTACCATTGTCTATATTTGTATTCAACTTGTTCTAAACAGGTCGAATCCCCTAAAACCGCGGCTAATGTTGGCCCCTACTACAGCTTGCCCGTTTCCACCGCCCCATCGCCATCAGCGGGAAGTAGTGCCTGTACAGATTATAGTTGATCATGAAAGCGCGGGAGAGTTCCGTTCCCTGTTTCAGGCGTTCTTCAAGCAGCGGATCGCCGAGCTTGATCGTCGCGCCGACGCCGTAGCCGGGAAAACCCGTGCCCGTATATTCCGCTTCTTCCCAGGTGCCGTTCTTTTGCCGCTCGATGAGGAAGGCGAGACCTTTCTCGATCGCGTCCTTGTCGCTCGGACGGTTCACTGCGATCAGCCCCATCAGCGCCCAGGCGGTTTGCGAGGCGGTCGCCGCGCCGCGCCCTGACAGCGCCGGGTCCATATAGGAGCCGCAGCTTTCGCCCCAGCCGCCGTTTTCCTGCTGGCGCGACAACAGCCAGTCGGCGGCGCGCGTCACGTAACGCGCGGTCATGTCTTCGCCGATCGCCTCAAGCGCCGGCAGAACGGCGCCGGTTCCATAGATGTAATTAACGCCCCAGCGGCCGAACCATGATCCGTCCTGTTCCTGTTCGCGCCTTAGATAATCCAGCGCGCGAACCATCGAAGGGTGCGTCTTGCCGTGACCAAGCTTGCCGAACGCCTCGACGATATGCGCGGTGACATCGACCGATGGCGGATCGAGCGCCTCGCCGAAATCGCAGAACGGAATCTTGGTCAGGAACTTCTTGTCATTGTCCTTGTCGAAGGCGCCCCAGCCGCCATTCGCGCATTGCATGCCGATGAGCCAGTTGACGCCGAGATGGATCGCGCGCTCGATCCCCTTGCCGCGCCACGCCTCTTCCTGGCGGAACTGCGAGAGCGCGATCAGCGCAACGGCCGTATCATCCGTATCCGGATAGAAATAGTTCTTGTATTCGAACGCCCAGCCGCCGGGCGCGAGCCGTGGCAGTTTCTGGCTCCAGTCGCCTTTGCGCAGGACCTGCTGATCCAGCACCCAGTCGACCGCCTTTTCGACTTCTTCCGGATACGCGCCGTTCAGATGGCAATCGTCGAAGGCGAGCAGCGTCAAAATAGTGTCCCAGACCGGCGAGGTCGACGCCTGTATCCATGTCGCCTCGCCGGCGTCGACGCGCCAGCACGGATCGTCGAGCGCTGAGAGCGCCTTGGCGACGACCGGATGATCGAGCGCATAGCCTTCGTTGAAGAGCGCCATCGTCGAATAGATCCAGGGCGGCTGAATGCCGCCCCAGACGCCGTCCGCATCCTGATGCTGGATGATCCATTCAAGCGCGCGTTTCACCGAACCGTTGCGCCCGAAGGAAAGCTTCGTCGTAACGCCGAATGTCTGAAGGCGATGCAGGATCTTGTCGACAGTGCGGAAGAACCCGTCCCAGAAATCGGCGCCGGGCTTGCCCGGCAATTCGTAATCGAAATCCTCGCGCCCGCCCGGAAAGAGATCGTCGAGCGCGTTTTCGGGCGGCAACGGCCGCGACGGGCGGCGCGCGGAAAGAACAGCGATCGGCATCAAGGTCGCGCGCGCCCATTGCGCGAAATTGTAGATCGAGAAGATGAACCATTTCGGGAAGTGGATGACTTCGGGCGGAATGTTCGGCGTCTTCTCCCACGGCCATTCGCCGATGAGCGCCAGCCAGTAGCGCGTGAAGACGCGAATGTTCCGGAGGCCGCCCTTGGAGAGAATCCAGTCGCGCGCTTTCATCAATTGCGCATCGGTCGCCGGAACGCCGCAAGAGCGCAGCGCCGCATACGCCTCGACCGTCGTGTTGATGTCGCCCGCCGGCGCGTCGTGATAGATCTCCCAGGACCCGTCGGCGCGCTGCGTCTTTTTCAGCGACTCGGCGAGACGCGGGCGAAGATGATGATCTTCAAGCCCCAGGAACCACAGGCAGAGAATCCACTGCGCTTCCATGCAGGCGTTCGATTCGAGCCGGCCGACCCAATAGCCTTCCGGCTTCTGGTTCGCTTTCAGCCAGTCCGCGGCGGCCTTGATCGAGTGATCAAGCTGCGCATCGAAATTGCCGCGCGTCGCTGCGCCGTTCTCGTACATCGTCTCGCCCTGTCCCGCGCCGGAAGCGGACTTATGGCCATGAAGGCCGCCGATCTCAAGCGCGCTTTGCGGGAAGGCCGTCTTTGAGGAGCATGCCGGCGGCGAGCGCGATCAGGAACACATAGATGTCGCCGTTCCCGAGCGCGGCCGCCGAGATCGCAGGGCCCGGGCACAGGCCGGCGAGCCCCCAGCCGACGCCGAACAGCGCCGATCCGACGATGAGCGGCCGGTCGATCGTCGTCTTCGTCGGCAACTGGAACGCGGCGCCGAACAAGGGCGCGCGGCGCGCAAGCACAATCCGGTAGCCGACGAATGAAACGGCGAGCGCGGCGGCCATCACGACCAGAAGGCTCGGGTCCCAGCTTCCCGCGATGTCGAGGAACGCGATGATCTTCGCGGGATTGATCATGCCGGAAATCGTCAGGCCGAGACCGAAGAGGATGCCGATAAAGAGAGCGGAAATCGCACGCATGTCAGAACCCCAGAACGCGGTTGACGAAAAAGACGGTGGCGATGGCTGTCGCCATGAAGGTCGCCGTCGCGGCGAGCGAGCGCGTTGACAGCCGCGCTACGCCGCAAACGCCGTGTCCGCTCGTGCACCCTGAACCGAGCCGTGTTCCATAACCGACGAGAAGACCGCCGATCGCCATCATCCACACGGGATGCGGCGTTGAGACAGCGACGATCTCGCCTTTGACGAGGCTCGCCAGCAACGGCGCGAGAACAAGCCCGACGACGAAAGCGAGCCGCCAGGAAAAGTCCGCGCCGCCCTCGCCGCGCAAAGGCGCCATCACGCCGGCGACAATGCCGGAAACGCCGGCGACGCGGCCGTTGAGCGCCATCAGCAACACGGCCGCCGCGCCGATAAGCGCGCCCCCGATTGCCGCCGAAAGCGGCGTGAACCCGGCGATTTCCATGATCAGCGTCCTTTTCTCTTGAAAGCCTCGCAAACTGATATATATCAAATACCGAAAATGACAAGTATGGCATGAAGGCTCGGACGGCATGACGGCTCATATGGATTTGCAGGATCTTCAGGAAAGGGCGGCGGAGGTGTCAGGGCTTTTAAAGCTCCTGTCCCACCCGAACCGCCTTCTGATCGCTTGTGAATTGACGGCGGGCGAACGTTCCGTCTCCGCGCTTGAAGACGCGATCGGCGCGGCGCAGCCGAACCTGTCGCGCGATCTTGCGAAGATGCGCGATGAAGGACTTGTCATCGCCCGCCGCCAGTCGAAATCCGTTTTCTACAGTCTCGCCGATGATCGACTCGTCCGCCTGATTGACGCATTGTGCGCGGCGTTCGGTCCTGAGGCGTCAAAACCGAAGAGAAGGACCAGAAAATGACAGCCAAACCGATCGTAAAAACATTCTTCGATGAACCGACATTCACGGCGAGCCACGTCGTCAGCGATCCCGCGTCGAAAAAAGCGGCGATTGTCGATTCCGTTCTAGATTTCGATCCGGCGTCCGGAAAGACGTCGACAGAGAGCGCCGACAAAATCATCGCTTATGTGAAGGCCGAAGGACTGACGGTCGAATGGATCCTCGAAACCCATGTCCACGCCGACCATCTCTCGGGCGCGCCGTATCTGAAGGAAAAACTCGGCGGCAAGATCGGCATCGGTTCGAATATCACCGTCGTGCAGAAAACCTTCGGCGAGGTGTTTAATGTCGAGCCTGAATTCAGGCGCGACGGCAGCCAGTTCGATGTGCTGTTCGATGACGGCGCGAAATTCAAGGTCGGAACGATCGACGCGACCGTCATGCACACGCCCGGCCACACGCCGGCCTGCATCACCTTCGTGATCGGCGACGCCGGCTTCGTCGGCGACACGATGTTCATGCCGGACTACGGCACGGCGCGCTGCGATTTTCCGGGCGGCGACGCCGCGACGCTCTACAAGTCGATCCAGAAGATTTTCGCCCTTCCGGGCGAGACGCGGCTCTTCATGTGCCATGACTACAAGGCGCCCGGCCGCGAGGACTACGCCTGGGAAACGACCGTCAAGGAAGAACGCGACTGGAACGTGCATGTCGGGCGCGGCGTTTCGGAGGCCGATTTCGTCAGGATGCGCACGACGCGCGACAAGACTCTCGCAATGCCGCGACTCATCCTCCCATCGGTGCAGATCAATATGCGCGCGGGCGAACTCCCGCCGCCTGATTCGAACGGTGTGCGTTATTTAAAGCTGCCGCTCAACATGTTCTAAGCGAGCGGCGCATAAAAGGGAGGACGCCTTGAAACACCAGATAGTCATTGTCGGCGGCGGCGCCGCCGGCATCGCCGCCGCGGCAGGTCTTCTGAAGCGCCGCCGCGATCTCGACGTCGCGATCATCGAACCGAAAGACAAACATTATTATCAGCCCGGCTGGACGATGGTCGGCGGCGGCGTTTTC